>JAYSXU010000803.1:0-2805 GCA_043716965.1 Fimbriiglobus sp. | reverse complement strand
GGCGGTTCCCGGAATGGCTAGTGACCACACTCGCCTCGTTGCGATTACCCACGGCTGACGCGGTGACTCTCGGCGCGCCGGAAGCGCTGTTTCAAATCGTGCAAACGGCCATCGCGTGTGTCGAACAGAAAATCGCCCCACTCGGTATCGCGGCCAAGATTGATGCGACTGATTCGATGTTCCGCAACGCAACGCAACTTCTGACTCAACTCCGTGCAAAATCCCAGCCAGTTGCTCAACAACCGATTGCCCGCGATATTTTGGTCCGGCTACTCCGGGCAACCGGCGAAGCGCGCCGTGCCAACGGTGCGGCCTGGCTTGCCGTTGCCGAGGAACGGGTTGACCGGATCACCGAAACGCTCACCGAACTTCGGATCGATTTCCACCACCGTTTGCGTGACGCGAAACTAACCGGGTTAGCCGAGTTCGCGGCAGGTGCAAGTCATGAAATCAATAACCCACTCGCGGTTATCTCCGGTCACGCGCAGCTGATGATGGCACATGAAGTGGACGGCGAGAAGCAGAAACAGTTGCGGACAATCATCCGCCAAACCAAGCGCATTCAGGAAATTTTACAAGGCACACGGCAGTTCGCCCGACCGCCACTGCCTCACCCTGAATTCTTTCATCTGAACACTTGGCTCCCGAAAATCGTGGCTAGCTATCAGACCGATACGAACGGCAAAAACGTGTTGATCGAAAGCATCTGGGATGCAAGTGACTACGCCGAGACTCTGCACGTGGACCCTAAGCAATTGCAGCAAGCGTTAACACACCTCGTTCGGAATGCGATCGAAGCCGCCCCAACGGGCGGTTGGGTCCGGATTGGCACCGATGTCAGTCCCACGGAAATTCACGTATTCGTTGAGGATAACGGCCCCGGTCCGAGTGCCGACCAACTCGATTGCGTGTTCGATCCGTTCTTCTCGGGCCGTGAAGCCGGGCGCGGTTGGGGTTTAGGATTGTCCATTGCGTGGCGACTAGCAAAACAGAATGGCGGCGACGTTCGTTATTGCCCAACCGCCGAAGGTACCACGCGGTTCGCGCTGATCTTTCCACGGATCGTTGAGCAATCGTCTGGTAATTTCCAACGCAAATCGGCCTGATTCTGTAAAATCACTTCTTGTCCCTGATAGCCAATGTCGGTCGGTTATCCGATGAATGCGCTCAACTTACCTGACCCGCTTCGCGTTTTTCTGCACGGCTTCAGCCACTTGATTTGGCCGTACCGCTGTTTGGTGTGTCATACCGAACTGGGAAGTGAACAAGGGTGGTTTTGTGCCGGGTGCCGATCGGTGTTGACCGATGATCGTGCGGAAACATGCCCACGGTGCGCGAGTACCGTCGGCCCGCACACGGATCTTTCTGCCGGGTGCCTCCGGTGTCGCAAGAGTCGATTCCATTTTGAATCAGCCACACGCCTCGGTTTGTACGACGGCACGCTGCGTGAAGTCGTGTTAAAAATGAAACACGATCATGGGGAACTTCTGGCGTATCGACTGGGTGAAGTTTGGGGACAAGTTCACCGGGAACGACTCCTTCAAAACGGTCCCCAAGTTTTGGTTCCGATTCCATTACACTGGCGACGGCGTTGGACACGGGGGTATAATCAGTCGGAAGAAATCGCCCGAGGCCTCGCAAAATCTCTGGGTCTGCCGTTGTGGGATCGCTGCTTGATTCGCACTCGTGCAACACCTCACCAGACCGCACAAACGCCAACAGTTCGACGGACCAATGTTCTGGGTGCGTTCCGAGTGGGTGGGAACCACTGGGTGACGGGTTTGCGGATTTTGCTGATTGATGATGTCTTAACGACCGGAGCCACTGCGGACGCAGCCGCAACCGCCCTGAAGCAAGCCGGTGCCGCGCAAGTCCATGTCGCAGTCATCGCTCACAGGTAAGGATTACAGCAACGACTGGATTCACACCCTGAGCAATTTGAAAGTTTGATCCGATCATGGTGTGCGTAGCAACAATGGGGATCACACGGATAACAACGGGCGGTTGGCGTGACCGGCATTTCGTGAGTTCAGAAATGATCGTGGGTCCGAGTCGTTGCGGCTGATAAACTGAACATCATGCGGACACCAAGGGAGTTTTGGCTATGCGATGGCTGATTTTGGCAAGTGCAATGGTTTTGGCGATGGCAACTGGTCTTCAGGCTGGTGCGATCGACTACTTCTCGGAATCCAGTAAAGATTTCGGCACCTCCCCACGGGGTCCGGTGCTGACTCATCACTTCACGGTGACGAATAAATCCGGACAGCAGATGACACTGGGGCAGCCTCGTGTGTCGTGCGGGTGCGTCTCGGCATATGCGTTGAAGAGCCAACTCGCGCCGGGGGAATCAACATCTGTCGTGGCCTACATGGACACGAAGCGGATCCCCCAAGCGAACACGTCGAAAACGGTCATCGTCTTCGTCACGGTTCAAACCGCCAACTCGATTGAAGAAGCCCAACTCCGCGTCACGGCGATCGCGCGGGATGACCTGGTGTTGACGCCCGAAGTCTTCGCATTCGGAACGGTCCGAAAAGGGCAGGGCGGGAAGGTCACGACCAAGATCACGTTTTACAGTGACCCCAACTGGAAAATCACGGACACGAACAGTAACGGCATTTACGTGAAAGCGGACGCCAAACCGATGCCGTTGGTGAACAACGCCGCGACATTTGAAGTGACTGCGACACTCGACCCGGCGTGCCCGGTCGGTAACTGGACGGCGGACGTCTGGGTCAAAAGCACTGCCTTCGGCATGGAAAAACTGCGAATCCCCGTGACCGTGAACGTCGTCGCTTCGATCTC
>JAYSXU010000802.1:0-2806 GCA_043716965.1 Fimbriiglobus sp. | reverse complement strand
GTTCGGTCGGGGCATCGAGCGGGTGTTGAAGTTAGCCAAACAACCCGTGCCGGTGATCCCGACGTATCTCGACAACCTCTGGGGCACGCTGTTCAGTTGGAAGACCGGGCGGATTTTCTGGAAGGCGCCCGAGGGGCCGTTGCGTCGGCGTGTCGCGGTGTACTTCGGGAAGCCGTTGCCACCCACTTCGACCGCTGCGGAGATTCGCGCCGCCGTCCAAGAAGCGAACGCCGATTGCGGCATCGCCCAGAGTCGGTTCATCTTGCCGGCGCCGCGATTGTTCGTGCGGCAAGCCTGTCGGTTCCGGTCTCTCTTCAAACTCGCCACTGTAGACGTGGCGACCGGCTCCGAACGCAAACTGACCTGGGGCCGTCTGCTCGTCGCCGCGTGGGGGTTAAGTGATTGGTTGAAGCCCAAACTTGGACAGCCAGCGAACGTGGCGATCTGGTTGCCCACAGGGTTGGGTTCCACGTTGGCCAATATCGCACTCAGTTTCTGTGGCAAGACGGCGGTGAATTTGAACTACACCACGGGTGACGGTGCCTTCCAATCGGCAATGAAACAAGCCGGTATCGTCACGGTGATTTCGTCGAAGCGGTTCTTGCAGAAGTTGCCGATGCCGTTACTGGATGGCGTCACGACGATCCACCTCGAAGACGCCGTTGCGGGCCTATCGGGTGCCGGGAAGCTCCTTCGGTTCGTGGCGGTGGTGGTGCTACCGGGGTGGTTTCTGGACCGTTTCGTTCTCGGTTTGCACAACCTCAAACTCGACGACATCGGCACCATTTTGTTCTCCAGCGGTAGCACCGGCGAACCTAAGGGGGTGATGCTGAGCTACCGCAATATCTCGATGAACATCGACGGTTTCCGACGCGGAATTCCGTTCGACCGCACGGACCGTCTACTCGCCACGTTGCCGTTTTTTCACTCGTTCGGGTACACGATCTGCTTGTGGATGCCTTTGGTCGTCGGCATGGAAACGGTCTGCTACCCCGACCCGCGCCAAGCCAAGGAAGTCGGCGAGTTGTGCAAGAAACACGCCTGTACGATCCTGCTGGGCACGGCGACCTTCATGCGGTTCTACATTCGCCGCACCGAGAAGGACGACTTCAGAACCTTAACACTTATCGTGTGCGGCGCGGAAAAACTACCAGTGAAGTTGGCCGAAGAGTTCCGCGACAAGTTCGGCGTGTTGCCGTTGGAAGGCTACGGCTGCACCGAACTCACGCCCGTCGTCAGTGTCAACATCCCAGATGTCACGTTCGGCGGCGTTACACAGAAGGCCAACATGATGGGCACGGTCGGCCAACCGATCCCCAACGTGTGCGCAAAAACGTTCGACCCGGAGACGCTGTCGCCGCTGCCACACGGCGGCGAGGGAATGATCGGCGTGAAGGGGCCGAACGTCATGCTCGGCTACTTGAATCAGCCCGAAAAAACGGACCAAGTCGTCCACAACGGCTGGTACATGACCGGCGACATCGGGCTGATCGAAGACGAGGGGTTCATTCGGATTACCGGCCGCGTCAGCCGGTTTGCGAAGATCGCCGGTGAGATGGTTCCGCTGGAACGACTCGATGAAGAGATGCACGACATCTTGGGGTATAACGGCGACCGGATTTTAGCGGTCGCCGCCGTGCCGGACGAAAAGCGCGGTGAACGTGTCGTCGTGCTGCACCTGTCCTGCGTGACTGGGCATTTTGAAGCGATGTTTCTCCAACTTCGGCAACGCGGCCTCCCCAACCTGTGGATCCCCGACCACCGCGATTGCTTCCTCATCGAAGCGTTCCCGGTGTTGGGCAGTGGCAAACTGGATTTGCGTCGCGTCGGCGAATTGGCGAAAGAAGTCGCGGGCAAACCAGTCGGCTGAAGCGAGGGGTTTCGGCTTCTCGCCCACAGAATACGCAACGCCATTGGCGTTACCGCCAACGGGGGCTGGTCAATTTTTATCGGGCGGATTTATAGGTCGCGGTCGAGTCAGCCACACTGTTGGCCGCCGTCGTCAAGTATGCCAAACGACACCACCTGACCGATTGATACGGGGTTAGCGCAGACACGAGCAGCCGACCGATGGGGTCACGTTGGCTTCTGGGAGTTCAACGGCTCTTCAGCCTCGCTGGCTGCTGGGCTGGGTCGTTAGGCGACGCAGTAGAGGGTTAATGTGGACCGCATCATTCGCACATCGGCGGCGACCGTTTGCGGGTTCGTGGTGGGGTTGGCTATCGGTCCGGTCAGCGTGCTGATGGCCAACGCCAGCGACACCCTCGCGCGGGGCTGGGCGTGGCCCGAGGTGGATACCAAGTACGCCCTCCTGCTCTTGACCACGTCGGTGCCGGCCGGGGTCAATGGGGCTGTGAGCGCGGCACTGGCGGCCGGTCTGGGCCGCCGCCGCCGGCTCGACGTCACACTCCTGCCGGCCGCGCTCCACGTCGCTGCGGCGGTCTTCGCGTTGGCCGTGGCGGTGGACGAGTTTCTCCTGTTGCAGTTGATCGCGCTAGTGTTCACGGTCGTGATGTGGCCGGCGGGGCGGCTAGGGCAGGTGGTCGGCTGTGCGATTCGGGAGGCGCAGTCCAAAACCGGCAGCGGACGCTTAGGGTCGCCGAAAGAATAACTTCCGTGGCAATCCCCTGAGCCGACCAGGCCGCGGAACAAGAACTGCCATGAGCAACGCAAAAGTTGGTGAGTGAGTGTTGCTGGATTGGTGACCCCGTTAGGGGTCAAGGAGTGTAGCCACGGGTGAAGGCTTTGCGCAACCCATGGAACCGGAAACCCCACGACTCAACTGCCCTGAAGGGGCAGCGGAATT
>JAYSXU010000801.1:0-2807 GCA_043716965.1 Fimbriiglobus sp. | reverse complement strand
TCGAGTTCCAACTCGCCGCCCAGAAGCTTCGCCCCGATGCGACCGTTTGCGTGGCAGGCTACGGTGACGGTGGACCGGGATACATCCCGACCGCCGATGCCTACACTCAAGAGGGGTACGAACCGACCGTGGCCCTCGCATCGCCCGATGCCGAAGCGATCGTTTTGAAAGCCATTGCCAAGGTTCTCGATGCTGACTTCGCCAAACTGAAACCACGATAGTATCTGATAAAACCGACTCGGAGTTGATTGATATGACCGCGTTCCGCACGGCCTCACTGGCGTTCACTTTGATTGGGCTGATTGGCTTGTTTGCAACAATCCCGGCTGCGGACCCACCGATGCCGGGAGTGGCAGGGAAGGGCGTTGCCGCACTTTCCCCACGTGAGGAACAGGCCACGTTCAAGCTTCTTGCTGGGCTGAAGATTGAACTCGTCGCTGCCGAACCGGACGTGATTGATCCGGTGTCAATGTGCTTCGACGAGCGTGGGCGGCTGTTCGTTTGCGAGATGCGCGGTTACCCGAATGGCGGGATCGGCACCGGGAACGAAACCCGCGGACGGATCAAATGTCTGACAGACAAAAACTGCGATGGCGTGTTCGAGACGGCCACTGTTTTCGCCGAGGGTTTGCGATTCCCGATGGGGATTACGCCCTGGAAAGGTGGCATGATTGTGGCGGTGGCACCCGACATTCTTTACCTCGAAGACACTGACGGTGATGGCAAGGCCGACAAAACGACCGTGCTTTATACCGGCTTCAACCTCGCCAACATTCAGCAAATGGTGAACAGCCTGCAATGGGCAGCGGACGGGTGGATTCACGGCGTGGCGGGCAACAGTGCGGGGACGATTCGATCCGGTGAAAAACCGGATCAAGCCCCGGTGGTTTTGCTGTCACGCGGATTTCGGTTTCGCCCCGATGTTCCGGGCAGTCTCGAACCCGTCAGCGGGGGTGGGCAGTATGGCCTGGCCGCAGACGACTTCGGGCACTGGTTCACCGCCACGAACAGCCAACATTTGCGGCAAATTGTCATTCCCGATCATTACCTGCGTCGCAACCCCAGCGCGATTGTGACAGCCGTGACGCTGGATATTCCCGACCACGGTGCGGCGTGCCAAATCCACCGGATTAGCCCCTTTGAAGGATGGCGTGTCGAACGGACCACTCGCCGGGCCGGAAGTGCGGACGCAAAACGGTTCCCCACGACCGAACTGACTCCCGGAGGGTTCATCACGTCGGCGTGTAGCCCGATCGTTTACAACGCCGAATTGCTCCCAGAAAAATACAGTGGCAACTCGTTCGTTTGTGACCCGGCGAACAACCTGATTCACCGGGATGGTCTCGTTCCAAATGGCGCCGTTTTCTCGGCACAGCGTGCCGATGCCGATTGCGAATTCCTCGCGTCCACCGACAACTGGTTCCGACCCGTTCATCAAATGATCGGTCCCGACGGCGCGATTTACGTACTCGACTTTTACCGCGAAGTGATCGAAACACCGCTTTCACTGCCGGACGACATCAAAGCGAAACTGAACTTGGAAAGTCGTGGCCGTGGTCGCATCTGGCGTATCGCATCAAACGACTTTGCACCAAAGGCACTTCCGAATCTTGCCGGCGATACCAACGATCAACTGGCAGCGAAACTCCTGAATCCAACACCTTGGGTGCGATTGGCCGCGCACCGATTGCTTTGCGAGCGGAACTCCAAAGCGGTCACGCCCCAAGTGCGTGAATTGGCGAAAACCGCGAGCGGCAAGCCGGGTTTGCCACTGCTCCTTTCAATCTTGGACCGCTTCAACGACCTGCCCGAAGTAGTTATCCTCGCGGCGCTCACTGATCCAATGTCGGGGAACCGGGAAGTGGCACTGCGTTACGCCGAACCACGATTGGAATCGTCAGCAGTGCTTCGTGCCGCAGTTAGCAAGCTGGCTGTTGATCCTTCAGCGATGGTGCGGTTCCAAGTTGCACTGACTGCAGGCTTTTTGCCGAGTGATGCCGCAGGGCCTGCATTGGCCGAACTCATGCGGCGAGATGCCGGGGATCCGTGGACGACCAGCGCCGTGCTTTGTTCGGCACGCGAATCGTTACCCGATTTGATGATCCACATGCTTCAAGCAGCGCCACCTGCCGGTGATAAACAAGTTGCGATGCAAAGCTTCCTGAGACGTGCCGCAACAACGATCGGCGCGAAGGCGGATGACAAAATCCTCACGCGGCTTATCACGGCATTAACGGAGGAACGTGTTCAGCAGTCTGGGTTTAGTCTGGCTGTGCTGGAGGGGTTAGGGCAAGGGATGCGCGGCAATAAGCTGAACTTGACCGCATGGCTTGCCAAACCACCGGATGACGTTTTGGCCGCTGTGAAGACCATTCAAAAACGCTGGGCAGATTCGGTTGTCAAACTCCGCGATGAATCGCAACCAGTGAGCGTTCGTCTGGATGCCGCGCGACTCTTGGCGTTTGCACCCTACGAAACCGCAGCGGCACCGTTGAAAGATGCGCTGACGCCACAGACACCGCACGAGTTGCAACTGGCAGCGGTTCGCGCCCTGGGCGGTCATAGCAATGCGTCTGTTCCGGCTGTGCTTCTCAAACCCTGGGATCAATACGGGCCGTCGGTGCGTCGTGAGATTATCGAACAGCTATTGACGGTCCCTGCCCGAACAAACGCCTTGTTGGACGCCATCGAGAAGCAACAAGTCAAGCCTGCCGAAATTGAGCCGGCGCGAATCGCCCAATTGAAGAACCATTCAACGTTGGCAATCCGTACTCGCGCCGTGAAGTTGTTCGCAGGGCAGGGGGGTG
>JAYSXU010000081.1:0-2088 GCA_043716965.1 Fimbriiglobus sp. | reverse complement strand
GGGTGTCCGCCCATCCGCCGTCCGGGGAGCCACCCACGGTCACCAACTTGCCCGCCCGCCAAAGGTCGGGTCGGCCGGCGCACTCCGAAATGGCGAGCGTATTCGAGGTGCCGTCGCGAATTTCGAGCACGCTGTAGGCCACGTTCACGCGGATTACGCCGTCGCGCAAGACCGCCACGTCCGCGTAGCCAGCCGTCTCCAGCAGTGAACTGTATTCGTTATTCGCTCCGTAATCGGAGGTCGCGGCCTCAAACGCAACGCCTAGGTATGTCCCGACGTTGAGCCGCCCGAAGCCGCCGGGCGTGGACGGGCAGCTAAACATCTTGAGTGGGGTCTCGCGGGCGACCTTATTGACGGGAGCCGTCCAGGTCGCGTTCATGTCGTAAAGCCGCGACAAGTTCTCTTGCTCCGCGAACGGCAGCAGTAAAACCGCGTAACTGTGTTGCACGGCGTTCGCGTTAACCCCGAACTTGCGGAAGAACGGCCCGACCACGCCGGTGTCCGGCGACCGCACGGCCCCCGGCGGGAAGTAGCCGGTCTGGGCCTGGTAATTGTGCAACGCCAACCCGAGTTGCTTCAAGTTGTTCGAGCACTGGGTTCGCGCGGCCGATTCGCGGACCTTCTGAACCGCAGGCAACAGCAAGCCAATCAGAATCGCAATAATTGCGATGACGACGAGCAATTCAATGAGCGTAAAGCCAGACCGTAACAGTTTTCGCTGACGCATTAGTCCCTCAAGAAAGGTGTGTAATCGGAGGGGCTTTAGAACTCGGCGTCAATGACTTCGCCGTCGGCGATCAGGCAGAGCCGCATCCAGTTGGTCGGGTCGATGCTGTAGCGCAAAAACCGCACCGAGCCGTCGGCCATCGCGGCGTTCAGGCCGCCGGTGTGCGAACTGCCGAAGCGGACCGACCAGAACCTGGGGGCCGTCGAGTTGGGGTGGAGGTCGTCGGGTTGCGGCACGGCCTCGCCGAAGCGCTCGTGGTCTTGGTCCCAACCGGAGTTGTGCCACGCCTCGTTGTCGCCGCCCGCCGTACCCAGGACCGAAGGGTGGAGCTGCTTCTCGCCGGCCAAAACCGTGTTCGAGGTGCCGTCAAGGATGTCAGTGAGGGTCCGCCGCTGCTCGACCGGGGCGTCAATCGCCATCGTTGTCGCCGGGTTCAGCCACTGCTTGACCAACACGCCCTCGCGGCCGCTCCCGGCGAAGTTGCGGCCCCCGTTCCCGGCGTAGTCGCAGCGGCCGCCGTTGCCATACAAGAGTGGTTGCCGACGGGACGGGCAGTAGTAAGCTTTGATCACCGTCTGGGCCACACTCCCCACACCCGTGTCGATCGGGTTGCGGAAGACGTTGTCTTGCTCGATGTACGGCGTAATGTGGAACATCCAAGTCCAGCCGACCCGCGTGCTCGCATCGCAGCAGGCGACGTTCGGGCCGTCGGAACCGGCCGCTGGGAAGTTCTTGGCCGTGTCGTGGTGGTTGTGGAAGGCCAGGGCGATCTGCTTCATGTTGTTCTGGCAGGTCGCACGCGCCGCCGCCTCCCGCACCTTCTGCACGGCCGGCAACAGCAGGCCGATCAGGATGGCGATGATCGCGATCACGACGAGCAGCTCGATCAACGTAAACGCGGCGCGGCGTCGATTGAAATTCATAATGATCCTTGGATAGGGCAGAGTTAAGTGCTTACTCTCACCCTAGCAGATCAATATTTAGATTTCGAGTAGGTTTGCACCAGAATCAAAGTGTCAGCGGTACTTTTTGAAAGAAACGCGGGGGCCAGATGGCCCCCGCAATCGAGTCGCAACGTTTCGCTCGCCATCACTCGTCGGTCAGACTGGGGTAGTTGCGCATCACCAGGTGGCTGTTGATTTTCTGGACCAAGTCCAGGGCAACGCTCACGACAATCAGCAAGCCGGTACCGCCATAGAACGCGGCGATTTGTTGCGAGACGCCGAGCTTGGTACTGATGATCGTGGGGATGATGGCGATGATCGCCAAAAACGCGGCCCCGACGTAGGTAATCCGCATTAGCACCCGTTCGAGGTAGTCAGCAGTACTCTTACCGGGGCGGTAGCCGGGGATGAAACTCC
>JAYSXU010000009.1:0-2255 GCA_043716965.1 Fimbriiglobus sp. | reverse complement strand
TTGACCGCAAAGTGGCAGATCGTCCAGGATGCCATCCGCGCGTATCGAACGACCCCAATCTACCGCACGCCAAACACCGCGACTGCGTAACTCCTATTGCCGCTAAAGTAAGGCGGTTGACCCACTCGGGTTACGTCACCACGAGGTTGTCGCGG
Source organism: Fimbriiglobus sp. (assembly GCA_043716965.1). GTDB lineage: Bacteria > Planctomycetota > Planctomycetia > Gemmatales > Gemmataceae > Fimbriiglobus. The sequence continues at coordinate 2,100 of JAYSXU010000009.1, read as the reverse complement.
TGGATCAGTTCGACGTAGGGGAGTTTGCCGAGGGCGGTTTGGATTTGCTCGGTTTTGAGTCCGGCGATGCGGGTGGCGTCGGTGGCGGGGTAATTGCTCAGGCCCCTGGCGAACTCGTGGCCACTGGCGTCGCACAGGGACACGACATCGCCCTTGCTGAAGTCACCCGTCACGCCTCGCACGCCGACGGGCAGCAGGCTTCGCCCCTTCACCGTGACGGCTTTCACGGCCCCGTCGTCGAGCGTGAACGTGCCCTTGGGCTGAGCAGTGTAGCCCAGCCACCGCTTCCAGGCCGGCATCGAATCGCCGTGCGGCAAGAACAGCGTGCCGACGGGTTCGGCGGCAAAGATGCGGTCGAGGATGCCGTCAATCGAACCGTTGGCCATGACGACCGCCCCACCTGCCGTGGTCGCCACCCGCGCCGCCCGCAACTTGCTCCGCATCCCGCCCGTGCCGAGGTTACTTTTGGTCACACCCGCAAAATCGGTGACGGCTTGGTCGATGTGTTCGACGGTGGGGACGAGTTTCGCGGACGGATCAACACGCGGGTCGGCAGAGTACAGGCCATCGACGTTGGTGAGCAGCACCAGCAGCGGGGCTTGCAACAGGTTCGCCACCATCGCCGCAAGGTGGTCGTTGTCGCCGAACTTGATCTCCGCGACGCTGACGGTGTCGTTTTCGTTGATGATCGGCAGGCAGTGGTATTCAAAAAGGGTCGCAATCGTGTTGCGGACGTTCAGGTAGCGGGCACGGTTGTCGAAGTCGCTGGCGGTCAGCAACAGTTGTGCGGTGTGGATGCCGTAGGCGTTGAAGCTCTCCTGGTAAAGCTGCATCAACGCCGACTGCCCGACTGCGGCACACGCTTGCAGGTGCGGCAGGTCATCGGGCCGCTTGCCGAGCTTCAGCTTCCCCACCCCCGCCCCAATCGCCCCCGACGTGACCAACGCCACCCGACGCCCACCTTGCCGAATCCGTTGAAGTTGATCCGCCAGCGACTGAATGCGATGCCGGTCCAAATGCCCCGCCGCATCCGCCAGTACGTTCGTGCCCACCTTGACCACAACCGTTTGTGCAATCGCCAATATCCCGTCGCGGGTCGCGTCCGCCATGTGGTGTTCCTGGAGTGAGTGGGCAGAGGGTAGTAGGTAGTGGATAGTGGATAGTGGATAGATAGCATGGTATGAGATGAATTAGCAATCCTCACCACTCACTCTAACTGCACTATGTCACACTTCACCGTGGATGAATCAATCGCCTGCTGTCGGCTCGTGGAACTCGCGTTGCGAGAGGATATTGGGCCGACCGGGGATCGCACGTCGGAGGCGACCATTCCGGCGAACCAACACGGTCAAGCGGTGTTCGTGGCCCGTGTGCCGGGTGTTCTTGCGGGGCTACCTGCCGCTCAGCTTGTGGTGGCAGCGGTGTCAGCGGAGTTGCACTTGGAGTTTCACGTTCAGGACGGTGCGTCCCTGGAACGCGGCATGAAGCTCGCCACGATTCGCGGACCGCTTCGGGCGTTGCTGATTGCCGAACGGACGGCATTGAACTTCCTGCAACGGTTGAGTGGCGTGGCGAGCTTGACGCGAAAGTACGTTGACGCGGTAGCCGGTCTGAACGCTCACGTTCTGGACACGCGCAAGACCACACCGGGTTGGCGATTGCTGGAAAAGTACGCGGTGAGGATGGGCGGTGGGATAAATCACCGCATCGGGCTTTACGACGGCATCTTGATTAAAGACAACCACCTCGCCGGTTACCCGGACCCCAAGACTGCCGTGGTCCAAGCCGTCAACGCGGCCCGCCAGTACCCCGGCAACGCCGGTCTGCCCGTTGAAGTGGAAGTGGACACCTTCGAACAACTCGAACAAGCCTTGACCGTTCTGCCGGAGATCGTGTTGTTGGACAACATGACGCTCGACCAACTCCGCCAAGCCGTGGCCCGCCGCAACGCCGTCGCCCCCGGTGTGCAACTCGAAGCGTCCGGTGGCGTGAACCTGTCCACGATCCGTGCCATCGCCGAAACCGGCGTGGACCGCATCAGCGTCGGTGCCCTAACACATTCGGCACCGGCACTGGACATTGGCTTGGATTATGAAGCCG
>JAYSXU010000800.1:0-2808 GCA_043716965.1 Fimbriiglobus sp. | reverse complement strand
GTCAGCGTGAGGGACTCACCTTGGGTCGGGTGCAACACGGTGAGCGAGCGGGCGTGGAGGGCGATGGCGTGGCCGAGCGTTTGGGGCGAACCGTACTTCGCATCGCCGTAAATCGGGTTGCCGCGCGAGGCGAGTTGCACCCGCAGTTGGTGCTTGCGGCCCGTTTGCGGGCGGAGTTCGAGCAGCACCAACCCGCCGTGTCGCGCCTTCACTTCAAAGAACAGCCGGGCGATTTTCGCGCCGGACGACTCGGGTTCGACGACCTTCACGCACATCGCGGCATCGTCGTGCAGCAACCAGTCTTCAAGCGAACCCGAATCGACCTTCAGCCACGATCTCTCAACATTCCCGTCGGCTTCGACAACGGCCCAGTAAACCTTTTCCACGGCGCCGTCGCGGAACTGCTCGCTCAACCGCGCCGCCGCTTTACTGGTGCGGGCGAACAACAGGCACCCGCTCACCGGCTTATCAATGCGATGCACCACCCCGAGAAACACGTTGCCGGGCTTCTGATACTTTTCCTTCAAGTACCCCTTCACAAGTTGATCGACGGTTTGGTCCAGCCCCTCAAAGTGCGCCGACGCCCACCCGCTTGGCTTGTTCACCGCAATCAGGTGGTTGTCTTCGTGCAAGATGTCCAGCAAGTCCGCGAACGCGCTCATGCCGGCACCGGTGGTAGACGATGGATTCGACCGACAACTTGCTCGCACCACGCCGCCACACAAATTAGTTCATCTTCCCAACCAGCTTTTGAAACAATTTGAACGGCCAATGGCAAGCCACTGTTCCATTCGATCGGGAACGAAACCGTGGGCAGACCCGTGTAGCTCCACGGTGCGTTCATCATCGCGTTGCCGGTCGTCTCTGATCCAGGTGGTAAGCATGTCGTGGCGGGTTGGATGAGATAGCGAAATCGTTTTCGCAGGTCAGCGATCAACTGCTTTTGGTGCTGTTGGGCATTCGCAAATTCGTTAGCCGCAGTCGCTAAACCACGTTGAATCAAATCCGTGATTTTGGGCGGGTAGTCCTCGGGATGCCGCCGAAATCGTTCTTGATGAACAGCTGCAGCCTCGACGGCCATGATGACCGCGTGATGCTGCAACACCTCAGAAAAACTCGGCGGCAAACGCTTCGGTTCGATCTCGACAGTTCGATTTGCCACTGGAATAGTTTTTGAAAGCCGACGTGAGAATTCGTGGATTGCGTTTGCTATCAACGGATCAACGCCTTCAATGCCGAAGTCTTCTGTTCGATCGTAAATTGAGAAATGGTCGTAGTCCGGTTCCTCATTCTCCGGGTATCTCCGCCCAAATGCGTCGTTCACAACCCGACCGTCCGCGCCCGCGATGCACTCGTACAGATGCGCCAAATCCCGAACGCAATTCGCCATCACGCCGATGTGGTCGAGACTCGGCGCGAGGGGTAGCACGCCCTCGACGCTCACGCGGCCGTAGCTCGGCTTCAGGCTGCACACGCCGCAATAGCTGGCCGGTCGCGTTAAGCTGCCGCCGGTTTGCGAACCGAGCGCGCCCAGGCACATCCCGCACGCCACGGCTGCGGCACTGCCGGACGAGCTGCCGCCCGGCGTGCGGTCGAGGTTCCAGGGGTTGCGGGTAATTGGCGGGTCGAGGAAGGCGTAAGCCGTGGTGACGGTTTTGCCCAGGATGATCGCACCGGCTTGGCGAAGGCGGGCGACGACCGGGGCGTCCTGGCGGGCGTAGCTATTTTGCCAGAGCTTCGACCCGCACGCCGTCGGCATGTCGGCAACGTCAATGATGTCCTTGATGCCAATCGGAATGCCGTGCAGTGCGCCCCGGTACTGACCGCGTTTCACCTCGTCCGTGAGAACTTCGGCGTCTCGGCGGGCGCGTTCCCGATCCAGGTGAACCCATGCGTGAACGTGCGGCTCATATAAATCAACACGCCGAAGGCACTGCTCCAACAACTCCGATGGCGTGAGTTCGCCACTTCGGATGAGCGGAGCGGCAGCAGTGATGGTGAGCGGTTCGATTGGCATGAGACTCGACAAGGCGTTCGAGGTAAGGCGTGTCGATATAGTAGCTAGGACTTGGGCAAAACCTATCGGGAAATGGGAACGATGAGCAAAACGAAAGTCGCAATCCTGGGCGGATCGGGGTACACGGCACTGGAGTTAATGAAGATCCTGTTACGTCACCCGCACGCGGAGATTGTGGCCGTTACGTCGCGTGACGCCCAGCCGATCGCAGACGCCCACCCCACGCTTTTCGGTCGGATCGATTTAGTGACCGAACTATTTGACGCGGATGCGTTGAAGGCGAAAGGCGTCGGAGTCGCTTTCGGTGCCCTGCCTCACGGTGCCAGCATGGAGGCCGTGAAGCCGCTGTTGGAACGCGGCATCCGCGTCGTCGATTTGAGTGCCGATTACCGATTGCGTGACCCGCTGGTTCACGCCGAGTGGTACGGCCACACGCACGAAGACACCGCGAATTTGACTCACGCGGTTTACGGGCTGCCCGAGTTGTACGCCGAGAAAATCCCGTCCGCGAAGTTGATCGCCAACCCCGGCTGTTACCCGCAAACCGGCATCATCGGCCTTGCCCCACTTGTGAAGCATCAGTTGATCGAAACCACCGGCATCATCGTCAACAGTGTCAGCGGGGTGTCCGGGGCGGGGCGAACGCCGAAGTTGGGGACGCACTTCCCGGAGTGCAACGAGAACGTCGTGGCATACAACGTCGGCAAGCATCGCCACACGCCGGAGATTGAACAGGCCCTTTCGGACGTGGCCGGAAAGCCCGTTGAGGTGATCTTCACGCCGCACCTCGT
>JAYSXU010000799.1:0-2814 GCA_043716965.1 Fimbriiglobus sp. | reverse complement strand
TCGACACCTTGAACGACTCGCGGACGATGGCGCTGCCCAAATGCACGACCTCTTCGATCGGCTTGAGCCGGCCTTCGAGCGCCGCCTCCACGTCGTCGACGAGGTTGTAGATGATCTGGTATTCCCGCAGGCTGATGCCGCGTGCTTCGGCCAACCGCAGGGCGTCGACGTCGGCGGTGACGTTGAAACCGATCACCAGCGTGTCGGCCGGACTGGTGAGGGCGAGCGTCACGTCCGATTCGCTGATGGCCCCGATGCCCGCGAGCAGCACCTTGCAACGCACTTCCTCGTGGATCAGTTTCTCGAGTTCCTTCTTGATGGCTTCCACCGAACCGCGCGCTTCGGCCTTCAAGATCACCTTCAACTCGGTGATCTTGACCTTCGAGTTGCGCTCTTTCAACAGATCCAAGCTCTGCGGGGCGAACTTGATGCGGTCGTCTTCGATCCGCTTGTCGTTCCGCTTGTCGGCGATTTCGGCGGCCGTCTTCAGGTCGTCGACCAAGTAGAACGGGTCGTCGGCGTCGGGCACTTCGTTCAGGCCGAAGATCTTGACGGGCATACTCGGCCCGGCTTCGGTGATCGGCTTGGCCAAGTCGTCGTACATCGCCCGGACGCGGCCGAAGGTCGACCCGCAGAGGATGATGTCGCCCTTGCGGAGCGTCCCCTGTTGAACCAGCAGCGTCGCCATGACGCCGCGGTCGCCGTCCATGTAGGCTTCGAGGCAAGTACCCGACGCCGGGTGGGTCGGGTCGGCCATCAGCGTTTCGTTGAGTTCCGCCATGACACCGATGGTGTCGAGCAATTCGCCGATGCCGGCGCCGGTCATCGCGCTGGTTTCGACGAACGGCACTTCACCGCCCATGTCGTCGGGCAGCAAGTTCATCTGGTACAGTTGCCGGCGCGTTTTGTCGATGTTCGCGTTCGGCATGTCGATTTTGTTAATGGCGATGATGATGTCGACATCGGCGGCGCGAGCGTGGGCAATGGCCTCTTCCGTCTGCGGCATGACGCCGTCGGTGGCCGCCACCACGATGACGACGATGTCGGTGACGTTGGCACCCCGCGCCCGCATCTTGGTGAACGCCTCGTGACCGGGAGTATCAAGGAAGGTGACGGGCTTGCCGTCCTTCTCGACGCGCCAAGCGCGGAGTACCTGCGTGATGCCGCCGGCTTCGGTGGACACGACATCGGACGCCATGCCGTATTCGATGCGGATCTTGTCGAGCAGCGACGTTTTGCCGTGGTCGACGTGGCCCATGATGGTGACCACCGGTGGCCGCGGTCGGAGCAGCTCGGGGTCGACGGTTTCGGCGCGGATGCGGAACTGCTCGAGGAGTTTATCTTCGGCGGTTTCCTGCTTCTTGGCGACGAGCGTAATGCCCTTGCCGATGGCGATGACTTCGGCGACATCGAAGGCGACAACCGACGTGGCACCGTACAACTGCGACGTCTCTTTGAGCAGTTGTTTCGACAAATCGCCGAGTTTCACGCCGATGGCTTCCGAGAGGGAGCGCACCGTGATCGGCAACAGAATCTCGATCGGGCCTTCTTTTTTGACGACCTGATGGTCGCGGCGACGCAACGCCTTCCGCATGAGCGCGGCGCGCGGGCCACGCCGGGAACCCGATTGCTGATCGATGACTTCGGCCTGACCACCTTGAATGATGATCGCGCCCTTGTCGGTCGGGCCTTTGCGATCGCGCGACTGCCGGCCCGCATGGCGACCGGAACGGCCGGCGACTTCGCCCGGTTTCTTCTTGTCGTCGCCACCTTCGCCTTCGTCCGGCTTCATCGGCCCGCGTGGCATCGGTGGCCGGACGAGACCGCCTTTGTCCGGTGCGACCGGGGCGCCATCCGCAGGCTTGTCCGGGAGCGAAATCAGCTTTTGAACTTCGGTGATGCTCTGCTTGCCGCGCTTCTGCTCCATCTCGCGCAGTTTCTTGATCTGGTCGAGCGTCAGCTTCATCGAGGTGCTTGGTTTATTCGCGGCGGGCGGGCCACCTTTGCCGGCCTGGTTCGGCGCACCGGTGTTCGGATCCGCCGGACTGCCTGGGGCACCCAAACGAGCCGGTGGGCCGAATTGCGGCCGTGGTGGGCCGGCGACCGGCGGGCCGAATTGGCTTCCACCCACACGTGGGGCACCGACTTGCGGTGGGCCGAACTGCGGATTGCGGGGCGGGCCAGACGACGGTGCGTTGCCCGAAAGCGTCCGGACGCCTTGTTGCGGTAACGGCCCCATCGGCCGCTGTTGGTGGGGCACACGCGGCGGCTGGGGCGGCGCTACGACTGGCACGGTCACTACGGGAGTTGCGACGGCAGCGATAACCGGGTGCGATTCGGTTTCTACGCGAGTTGGAATGGGTTCTACCAACGGAACGGGAACGACCGCCGCCGCGACAGGCGTCGGAATCGCAACCGGCGGCGGCACATTCGGTGTGGGGCCGGAACGGTGCGGGACTTGGTGCGGAGGCCCTTGCACGCCAGGGCGTGGGGCTGGTCGACCACTTCCGAGGGTGGGCATACGGTTCGGATTCAACAAATCCTTGACGCCACGCCCTTGGAGCAGGGTACTTGTTGGCACCGGAACCACGACGGGCACGGCAACTTCGGGAACAGACTCAGCGGCAACGGCGGCCAGCGGTTCGGCGACGGATTCACTTGGAATCTCCGTCGGGGTCGGCTCGGCCGCATGGATTTCGACGTACGGTGCAGCAAGCTCTTGAGGCTTAGGTTCCGCTTTGACCTTCGGCGGCGGCAGTGTGCGAACTTTCGTTTCCAGCACCTTGGGCGGGCCAGCGACGGGGGCGGGTTTAG
>JAYSXU010000798.1:0-8357 GCA_043716965.1 Fimbriiglobus sp. | reverse complement strand
AAACAGGTTGATCGTATCTTGCGCTTCACCGTTGGTGTTCGCTTTCACGAAAAACCCAACGATTTCCGCGACGGCGCCCGTGGGATCCACCGCCGGATCGAGCGTAGCAGAGAACACCGCCGGTGCGGTGAGTCTTCAAGCGGAACGAAACCAGCAAGCAAAGGCTGGCGTTTGATTCGACGGCGGTCGGTCATAACGAGGCGCTCGGAGTGAAAGGGGGTAGTTCGCGGGTACAGCTTAGTACAGGAAGATTGCCTAGTCTACCGATCTTTCCCGCACATCCCACACAACCAGTTCAATCGTGATTGTGGATGCAACCCAAATTATGAAATTATTGATCGTGATCGGATGAGCGTGGATGTATGAAGCGTGGAGCGCAATGCACGGTCCGTCAACACAATACGTCGGACGTGGACCGAAACCGGGGTCAATAAAACGGAAAGCCCAGGGCAAGAGGCAAAGCCTCGCCGCCCTGGGTCTTACACCGTTAACCCGTTTCAAAGTCTGTCCGTGTTACTTGATTTCCTTCAGACGGATGTTGCGATACTCCATTTGTGCGCGATCGGCTTCAAGTCCGATCGGCCCCGACGCAGGAACTTTGAGCGCCGCTTCCAACACCTCGCCGTTGCAAGTGCAATGGGCGACTTCGCCTTTCACGACGACGACGATTTCATTCCAGTCTTGGGGCTTGTACTTTTTGAGCATCTTGTACGGACCAGCTACGAGGTAATCGCGGACTTGCAGTTGTGGCGAGCGAATGAACAGCCCGCTGTCGGCGTTCACGGCAGCCCGGAACTCCAATTTCAACTCGAAATCTTTCGGGAACTTCTGGGCCGTCCAAAGTTGCTTGGTGCCCTTGCCAGGGTTCACTACCAAAATGCCTTCCTTGGCCGAATAGCGTTTATCGGAGGCGTCCGTCTTGCCGTCGAAGGCTTCAAAGCCGTCCTTGGTTTTGTACCCCCACCCGGTGAGGTCTTTGCCGTTGTACAGTTCAATCGTCCCCGGCGGAACTTTGGCATCGTCCGCGTTCGACACGGGTAGAAGAAAGACCGAAGCAACAACGAACAGCAGTAGGCGTAACAAGCGTGACATGGAGAGTCCTGGGGTAAAAGGGGTCACGGGTCAAACACTTCGGACAAGTGTGTTCGGAGCGGGTCGCGGGGTCAACACATTTTCTCCAACAGGTTGAACCGCAGGGTGCAGCTAAAATCTCTGGGCCTCTTGAATCAGTATTCACCACAGAGACACCGCGAAATCCATGAAAAGAGTTTTGGATTTCCCGGCGTCTCTGCGCCTCTGTGGTGAAATGGATTTCACAGCAACTCGCTGATCGGTTCCGGGTCGTCCAGGACGGCGACGGGCCGGCCGCTGGGGTCCATCAACTGCAACTTCGGGTCGATGCCTAGCACGTGGTAAATCGTCGAGTGGATGTTCGACGGGGTGACGGCGCGGGTCTTCGGAACGGTCCCGTTGCGGTCGGTGGACCCGACGATTTGCCCGCCCTTCACGCCGCCACCGCCCATGAGGCAGAACATCGCGTTGCCCCAGTGGTCACGGCCCGGCGTTCCCATGCTCATCGCGGCGCCACCGTTGCCGCCGTTGTTCATCTTGGGCGTGCGGCTGAACTCACCACACAGTACGACCAGTGTTGTCTCCAGCAGTCCCCGGACTTCGAGATCGGTGAACAGCGATGCGACGGCACTATCGACTTTCGGCAAGTAGTCTTCCATCCCCGCTTTCAAATTCCAGTGATGGTCCCACCCGCCGAAATGCACTGTCACGAACGTCGAACCCGCTTCCACGAGGCGGCGTGCCAGCAGAACCGATTGGCCCCAACTGTGGCGACCGTACTGGTCGCGGAGCCGGGGGTCTTCCTTGCTCAGGTCAAAGGCAACACGGGCGTTGGCCCCGGTCACGAAGTCGAACGCCTCCCGCGAGAATCGGTCCATCGCAGCGGATTCGGCAAGCGGTGTCAGGTTGCGACGGGACGCATCAAAGTGTTGGGCGAGTGCCCGCCGTTCTTCGAGCTTGTTCAGTGTCAGCCCGTTGGCGAGGTTCAGATTTTGCACCTTGAAACTGAGTGAATTGGGGTCACCGCCGGTGGCGAACGGGTTGTGTTGATTCCCCAGAAGATGCCCGCCGAAGTAACCCGGATTCAACCCGATGCTGCTGGCATAAGGGATCGCCAGATAGCCCGGCATTCCCGGTTGGCGGGCACCCACCTCGCGGTTGACGATCGCCCCGATGCCCGGAAACTTCTGCGAATTGTTCGCCCCGCTGACGCCCATTTCTTTCGTCGTCAACATGCGGTGGCCGCCCGCGAAGTGATCCCCGGTGTTGTGGTACAGCGACCGCACCACCGAAAACTTGTCCGTCACCTGGGCCTGACGCGAAAAGAGTTCGCTGATATCAAACCCCGGCACCCGCGTGCGGATCGGCTTCCAAATGCCGCGATACTCGACCGGCGCGTCCGGCTTCATGTCATACGTGTCCAAGTGCCCCGGCCCGCCGTCCAGCCAGATCAGGATCACGGACGTGTTTTTGCGCGACGTTGATTTTGCCGACTCGTCCTTCGCCCGGAGCAGTTGCGGCAAGCCAATGCTCGCCATCCCCGCGACGCCGAGTTGCAAGAAACTCCGCCGCCCGATGCCGTCGCAGTAACGACCCGTCGAGCCAATGTCGAGACGAAACATGACCATCTCCGAAAAGGGACTGTCAGACCACGCACTGTCAAGTCTGAAGGCAGGCAAGAACCGCGACCAATCACCGGCAGACCCACACTTTCGCAACACCGCGAGCAAGAGTCAAGCATTATTTGCCACCCGTCACCAGTGACAGCCTGGTGTCAGTGGGCAGCAACGGGCGTTAGGGAGGGGAGATTCTGGACTGAGATGCAGAAATCGGCTGTCAACAAGCAAAAAACGTGCTCTTCAGAAAGACAGCTCACGGCGAGGCGTCCGGGACCACCAACCGCTCCCCGCCACCGCCCACCTCCAGGAACACCGGCGAGAGCGGATGCACCTCAGGATAATCTGGGCCGGGGTCACACAGTACCACGCACCCCAACTCGCGGGCGGCCTGTCGGGCACATGCCGCATCCGAGGCCCACGGCAACCCGATGGCGTTGAACCAGACGCCGACACCACTCGGGCCGCCCATGCCGGGTTGTACGATCACTGGACCGAGACGGGTTGCGTAAATCGCCGCGCCGCCGGCGTCTCTCGAGCCGGTGATCGGGCCGGTAACTGCGTTGAGCCATGTGTTAAGCCGCCCCTGCGGGCAATCCCTGACGACGATCTCGATGCCCGACGAGCCTGTCATCCGGTACCTCCTCACGTCGCCGTACTATTTTGTAGCCGAAACTAATTCCGTGTAATCCGATTTTGATTCAGTCGGTTCCTAAAGACTGTAACACAACTTTCTTCTAGACACGTTCAAATTACACGTTGCGATTTGGGCAGTCAACACAATTCCGTTTTGACGAATGTCGGGGCAACGTCTGTTCTCAATTCGCACAACAAGTCAAGCTCATCGCGGTAGAAATTGCGTTGCGTGAAATCGGCCTCTTGCCTGAATCCTTATAATGCCGATAAAGATTGTGCCGTTACTGGTTGAAGCTCGACCAGAGGATGTTTCTGTCATGACTCCGATTGCTACTGAATCGCTCCGGCTGAGCAACGAACAAATTGCGGACGCGAACCGGCGATTGTCGGGGGCTTCACCGCAGGATGTGTTGCTATGGGCGGTCACGCATTTTCACCCGCGTTTGTTGATGGCCACGGCGTTTGGGGCGGAGGGGTGTTGCCTGATTCACATGCTCGCCGAGATTGAACCGGGCGTGACGGTCATTAACCTCGAAACGGGTTACCAGTTTGCGGAGACGTTAGAACTCCGCGAACGGATCAAGGATCGCTACGGGATCGCGGTCGAATACATCCTTCCGGAATTGTCGGTTGCGGACTACGAGAAGGAACACGGCGGGCCGTTATACGGCCATCGTCCGGACCAATGTTGCCGTGACCGCAAGGTGTTGCCGTTACGTCGGGCGATGGCCCATTACAACCCGCTCGCCTGGATCAGTGCGATTCGGAAAGACCAGACTGAGAACAGGGCGACCAATGCCGATGTGGTGCAATGGGACGCGAAATTCAACGTCGTGAAGGTCAACCCGCTGTTGAACTGGACCAAGAAAGACGTGTGGGCGTTCATCATGAAGCACGATGTCCCGTACAACCCGTTGCACGACCAGAATTACCCCAGTATCGGCTGTTGGCCCTGCACCCGAGCCGTGCAACCCGGCGAAGACGACCGGGCCGGTCGCTGGGCGGGGAACGTCAAAAAGGAATGCGGGCTGCACGTGATCGAACACAAGGACGGGTCCGGAATCTAGGTAGTAGTGGATAGTGGCCAGTGGATAGTGGTTAGTAAGCAAAAAAGAGCCACACGCATCATGATGCGTGTGGCGCTGGCACCCTGCCCCTAACTACTCTGCTTCTATCCACTATCCACTCACCACTCACCACTCACCACTGCCCACTCACCACTATTCGGAATGCACATGTTGTTCTCGGCCAAGGCTGAATATGCGTGTTTGTCGATGCTCGAACTGGCGGTGCAGTACGGCGACCCGCACCCGATTCGGCTGGCGGACATCGCGGACAAGCACGGCATTCCGCAACGGTTTCTCGTGCAGATTTTGTTGCAGTTGAAGGGGGCGGGGTTGGTGGCCAGCACACGCGGAGCATCGGGGGGTTACCAACTGGCACGTGCGCCGGAAGAAATTTCACTGGCGGACATTCTGAGTATCGTGGACCGGACCGATGCCCCGGTGGCGAAGAACAGTCGCCCGACGGCGCGTGAAGGTGAGGTCTCCCAACTGGCGGCAACCTTGCACACCATTTGGGACGAAATTCAACAATCTCGTGTGAAGATTTTGCGCCAAACAACCCTTGCCCGGCTCGTCGAAGCCGGGCAAGGGTTGCAGTACGTGATTTGATCGCCCCGTGTTAGCCGGAAAATTTCCCACTAAGTGTGGGGTAGAAGTCGTTTCTTCCAACAAACTCATTTGACAGGAGCTTATTCGATGGCTGATTTGATTCTTCCGCACGGTGGCGGTTCGACCCCCGTCAACCGCACCGTGGCGAAACTGGACGTTCCGAACACGACCGCGATTCCGGTCTCGGACGCGGACCTTTCGACGCTGTACCGCATCGGCGACGGCGGGTTGTCGCCGCTCACCGGGCCGATGGTGAGTGCCGAATACAACCAAGTGCTGGAAGAGGAAGTCATCGTCCGCAACGGCAAAAAGTACGCCTGGACGATCCCACTTGCGTTTCCGGTCGAAGAGTCGCTCGCCAAAACGTTGCAAACCGGCACGACCTACCCGTTGAAGAACGAGCGCGGGGACGTGGTCGGAACGTTGCTGCTCAAAGACGTCTACCCGTGGGACAAAGTGAAGTACAACACCAGCGTGTACGCCACGCCGCGCACCGACCACCCCGGTGCCCGCATTGCGACCTCGGACCCCCGCACGTTTCTGGTCGGTGGTGACGTGCAAGTGCTGGCCCAACCCAAGAACCCCGCCTACGGCGAGCTAGTGTTAACGCCGCTCGAAACGCGGGCACTCTTCGCCAAGAAGGGCTTCCAGCGGGTTGTGGCGTTCCAGACCCGCAATGCGTTGCACCGTGCCCACGAATACGCTCTGGTGAACGGTCTCGAACGGCTCACCCGCGATGGCCACTTCACGGGCGCGGTGCTGAATCCGCTCATCGGCGAAACGAAAGCCGACGACGTGGACGCCGGGACGCGGATGAAGACGTACCGTGCCCTCATCGACAACAAAGTGCTGGGCCAAGGGGACATCGACGAAGAACTGTGGGCGAAGGTCGGCAAGCCGTTCAGCGATCACGTAATGCTGTTGGGCCTGGACATCAAGATGTTCTACGCCGGGCCGAAGGAAGCGGTGATGCACGCGATCTACCGGCAAAACTTCGGGTTCACGGACATCATCATCGGCCGCAAGCACGCCGACGCGCCGTTCGACGACAAGGGTGAAATCTGGGACGGTCTCGCCGCCCACCGCAAGTTCGACGAACTCAAAGGCGAACTATTGATTCAACCCGTCAAAGTGGGCTTTGCGGCCTTCTACGCCGAGTGGAACCGTGTCGGCCTCGTCGAGAATGCCCCGAAAGAGTGGAAGCCGGTCAACATCAGTGGCAGCGACCTGCGTGCCCAACTCGGCCGCGGCGAACTCCCCGACCCCCGCATCCTCCGCCCCGAAACCGCGAAAGTGCTGATCGAGAAGTACAAGGCCGGTTGATTGCACAGCGGCAGCGACAAGAAACGAAAAAACCGCTCCAGCACTGGAGCGGTTTTTTCGTTTGGCTGTTGTTACTTACCGATTCGGACCGGGAACTTGCAGTTGAATCGTGGTGCCGGTCGAGGGCTTGCTCGGCATGTCGCCGGGGAGGGGCGGCCCCATGAAGCCGACCGGCTGGGGTTGCGGGGCGGCGGTGTTTTGAACGGCGTTGCCGAACTTCTCCCCGAACTTCTTGGCATCGTCCGTGATCTTCTTCGTATCGACATCGCCGACGATGTTCACTTTGCCATCGGTGCTCGCTTTGATGTTGAAGGTGTACCAATTGCAGTACCACCCCACCCCCGCAAACATCACGACGATAAACCCGACCAACGCCAGTAAGTTTCGCATGTGTCGTTCCTTCCGAATAGTGAATCCTGACATCCTCGGTTATTCGGACCCCATGTTGCCGCAAAACCGGAACGTCGTCCACCCCAACCCGAAACACCCCTGTTGCGGCGTGTGTAATTCATTTCTGTGGGCCACGGAAAAGCAATTTTGACACCCACAGCTTTTATGCGGCACCCGGCAGAATAAGTCGGTCCAAGTCCAAAATTGCCAGAGTAGGCGGCACATTTGTTGGTTGAAGTTTGACTATCCTTCTTCGCTTTCTACCCCACCGGGGTTGTTCCCTTAGCCCAGGGTGAAACCCTGAGAACCTGCCACACTGCGGATGCTTCTCGGCAATGGGTGAAGCCCCCAGGGTAACGGCCCTGCGGTCCGCAACCCTGGGCTTAGGGAACAACCCCGTTGGGGTTGAAAACCAGTCGCCAGGAAACGGCAACCAATTGTCCACCAACTTCCGTGTCGCCCACCAAAATCGCCATCAAACAGCACTTTATCCGTGCGTACCATACAGTCCCGCGTTATACTGCTACCGAAACCGGCAGATTCATAGAACGTGCTTATTTCCATTGGCGTTTTGCTGCAACTTCTAAAGGTTCGCAAAAGAAATTGGTGATTCGCGCGCTCAATCGCCGACATCCCGACGCCTATTTTAGTAGTGAGAGGGCTACGTCCATGCCATCAACGACTACCAACTTCGCCCCAGAACTGTACCGCAGCCAACTTCTTCTGTTGGCGAAGAAACAGTGGGGTCACGTATTGCAGGCTTGGGGTGAACCGTCTGATGTGGTCCAACTCACGCTGTTGGAAGCCCACAACAAACTTGGGACGTTCAAAGGCGAAACGACGCCAGCGTTTGTGGATTGGTTACGACGGATCCTGCTGAACAACATGCTCGACGTAATCCGGGCAACGCGCTGCGGCATGCGGGACTACAAGAAGAAGACGTCGTTAACGATTCTGGAATTGTCTTCGGCCATTTTTGGCGTCAACCTCGCCTACGACGACCCGTCCCCGAGCCGACTTGCGATTCACGAAGAGGAATTGAACAGCCTCGCCGACGCCCTGGAACGGTTGCTGCCCGATCAACGCGAAGCCATCACACTGCACCACCTCTGGGGTCTGACGTCGAAGGAAACGGCTGAAATGATGGGTCGGAGTACCCAAGCGGTGGGTGGACTGCTGCACCGTGGCCTCAAAGCATTGAGGGAACAGATGCAACAAGGAGAGAGATAATGAGCAGTAATCCCGGCAAGTCGTCCGATTGGGAGGCACGGCTTGACGCAGCCGTGGCCGAATACCTGGCGTGCGAGGATACCGGGAAGACGCCGGATCGGACCGAGTTCCTGGCTCGTTACCCAGACCATGCCAAAGAGCTAGCTGGTTTTCTGGAAGACCAAGCTCATTTCCGCCGAATTGTGCATCCATTTCCAAGTAGTGAAAAAACAACCACGACGTCGTGCCCGCAGTGCCAATGTTTTTTAGACACGGTTGATAGCGGAACAACCTGCGCGAGCTGCGGGTGGCGAGCGACATTGGGGCCGTCCGTTGAAGACCCCTTCCCAATCACCCACCGACTCGGACGAATCAAGCTGACGGCAGTGATCGGGCGGGGCGGTTTCGGCACGGTGTACAAAGGGTGGGATCCGGAGAT
>JAYSXU010000797.1:0-2824 GCA_043716965.1 Fimbriiglobus sp. | reverse complement strand
ATGGTGCCTACTATTTGCTGACGCTACGGCTGATCCCCGGTTTGCCCTTCTGGCTGCTGAATCTCGGCATGGGGATCACGAATATGCGAAGCCGGACGTATGCGATCGTCAGTTTCTTCGGCATGATGCCGGTGACGTTCCTCATCACCAACGCCGGTACCGAATTGGCCAAGATCGAATCGTGGCAAGACGTGTTTTCACGTGAGGTCCTGGGTGCGTTACTGTTGATCGCACTCTTACCGCTACTGGTAAAGTTCATCATCGGTCGGCTAGCAAACCGAACTGCGTGACGGACTACCCCGCCGCCTTCTTGGCCTTCCGTATCGGCTCCGTGACTTCAACGCCATCAACGAACCGTCGGCAATCGGGCAGCGCTTCGAGGAAGGCTTTGCCGTAAGGTTTTGTCAACACGCGCGGATCGTATAGTACGACAATGCCGGAATCCGTTGCGGTGCGAATCAACCGACCGAAACCTTGCTTCAATTTAATTGCGGCTTGCGGCACCGAGTAGTCCATGAACGCATTGCCACCGGCGGCTTCAATCGCTTCGAGACGGGCTTCGGTTAACGGTCGGTCCGGAACGGCGAACGGCAACTTCGTGATGATGACGTTACTGAGCGCTTCGCCACGCACATCGACGCCTTGCCAGAAACTATCGACGCCGAACAACACCGCCTTGGACGTGGTCCGAAACGCGGTGAGCATCTTCGCAGCCGGTTGGCCGTCGCCTTGCGCGAACAGCGTGTACCCGTTCGCCGCAAGCCACGGCCGCAGCCGTTCGGCGGCTTTGTTGAGGAACGTGTAACTGGTGAACAGCACGAACGCCCTGCCCTCGGTTCGGGCAATCGACTCCGGCAACTTGGCGAACACCGCCTCTTCAAACGCCGCCGATTTTTGCGACGGGTCGGGCATGTCCTTGTAAAGATGCAATTGAACTTGTTTGCGATAATCAAACGGGCTACCCAGTTGGTTCGTCTCGGCCTTGTCTAGTCCCAACCGTTTCTGAAAGTGTTTGAAGCCCTTCGCACCGCCCGCACTGAGGGTGGCACTCGTCAAAATCACCGACGGAATCTTGTCGTAAAGCTGCTCCTGAAGCGCGGGGCCAACTTCGATCGGCGCACTCGCCAACGCCACTTTCGGCACACGCCCCGGACGGACTTCGACCCAGTAAACTTGGCCATCGAGTTCCTGAGCGAGCCATTGTTTCACCGCGAGCGCCTGACCCAATAACCGCTCGGCACGACTCGTGAGTTCGATCTTTTCCTCATCGTTCTTCAAGGTGGCTGCAATCTTGACCAGAATCCCTGCTAGCTTGCCGAGTTCTTCCGATAGAACGTCCGGCACCAACTCCGGTTGCCGCACCCGACCCGTGCCCCGCGATTGACTGCTCAACCAAAAACTCAGCGAGAGGAAGAACCGTTCGGCGGCTTGCCGCGTCGCTTCGAGTTGGTTGAAACTTTCCGAATCCCCGTGAACCGCCAGCACACCCTTGTTGGATCGCGGCGCCATCAACTGGTTCAGCAAATACTCCACGCTGCCTTGCGTGACCGACAACCCGAGATGGTCCGCAGCGACATCTTCCAGCGTGTGGGCTTCGTCAAAAATGACCGCGTTGTAATCCGGCAACAACCCCGCCCCCTGCTTTCGCAACGCAAGGTCGCTGAAAAACAGCGCGTGATTGACTATCAACAAATTGGCCCCGAAGGCCGCTCGCCTCGCTTTGAAGTAGAAACACTCCGAGTAATTCGGGCACACCCGCCCCAAACAATTCCCGCTCTCGGATTCGGCCAAATCCCAAACCGACGGCATCGGCTGAAACGGTAAATCGGCACGGCTGCCATCGGTCGTTTGACGGGACCATTTGCCCACCTGCACGAGTTGTGACATCGCAATCGGATCGGTCAACATCGTGTTCATCCGTTGCTGGGCAACACGAAGCCGACGAAGACTGAGATAGTTCCCACGCCCCTTCACCAGCGCCGGTCGGAACTCGTGCGGCAACACCGATTGCAAAAACGGGATGTCTTTGGTTAAGAGTTGTTCCTGCAAACCAATCGTGTGCGTGGAAATGACGACCCGATAATCCTTCTTCGCCGCAACCGCCAGCACTGCGGGTACCAAGTAGGCAAAACTCTTGCCGACCCCCGTCCCCGCTTCCACCAGTAACTTCTGTTTGTGATCCAGTGCTTGCGCTACCGCGTCCGCCATCTCGACCTGTTGCGGTCGAGACTCAAACGCCGTCCACTGCTTCGCCACAGTCCCGTTCGGCCCGAGGATACTCTTCATTGTGCTCATGGCGGGATTGTGTCAGAAGACGACGTGTTTCGTAAAGGCAGGTTACGGAAGGCGGTACACAATCAGTTCCAGGCGAACCGGCTGCGTAAGCTGCTGGGTGGTCAGCCTCAAGCATCAGGGTGGTTTTTACCCAAGCGACTGACGTCGCCGGTTCGCCCGGAATGCTAAAAAACAATAGGGACAGATTGAGCGAGCGATTGCTGCGAAATGATCTACTTGGGAAAGTCACGTGGAAAGTTTGCCCACATCTCGCGCTGGGCTTCGTCAAAATCTTCCTTAGTGAACGATGCACCAACCTGTGAAAACCGGCCGCGCAACGACGCTTGATCCGCCTTCTTCTCGGCGGAACTCTCGCTGCCATTGCGGATGGAGGTCACGAGTTGCTTGATGCTCTCAATGACCGGCGCCGGCAATTCCGTCAGGTCCACGGTCGTGATTTCAGTAGTGGGTTCCATATCACCATCGTAATGCAGAATTGAGCGCCGGGATACTGGTGGTGGGGTATATTATATAAAACTCAAACGACCCC
>JAYSXU010000796.1:0-8376 GCA_043716965.1 Fimbriiglobus sp. | reverse complement strand
CATCTTTCCGGACCCGACCAGCTTGCCCAGGGACTTGAGTCGATTTCGGACTTTCGGCGTTAGTTTCTTGTGTGCGGGTGGGGGGAACCGTTAAAGTGGATAGGTTCGGATTGTCCGCCGCTTCACCTGGATTCTCGCCACACGGCTTCCGGAAGGATCGACCCATGCGGTGCTGGCTTTGGACTGTGTTGGCGATTGGGTTTGGCACGGGAACCGCGTTCCCGACAGAGCCGACCAAGCTTGCCGTGGATTCACTCATTGAAAAATTGGGCGACCCAGTGTTCACGGAACGCGAAGTCGCCCAAAGGCAACTGCTGCACGCCGGCGTCGAAACCCTGTTACCCCTCGAATTGGCTGCCGTCACGCACCCCGATGCCGAAGTCCGGCAGCGGGCGGCTTTGATTGCGCAAGAACTCCAGCGGACCGCCAATTCGGCGAAGTACATCACGGCAAAGTTGGTGAAGCTCGAATACGTCAATGAACCGCTCAGCAAAGCCGTGGCCGATCTTCGCACCAAGACGGGGATCAATCTTCAACTCGATTTGAAGCGAGTCGCGGAGTTGCAACGACCCATCACCGTGAACACCGCAACGGTGCCGGTTTGGGAGGCCGTCGAGCAGTTCCGCGTTGCCGCCGGTTTGCATGAAATTTTCCGCGAAGAACTGAGCGGTCCCCCCGTTGGTTCGTCGGACCAATACCTGGGTCGGCGCCGCGTATCGTACTACGGGCCGGTAGCGAACGCATCGGAATCCGCGAACCAAGTCCCGGTCACCTGGGCAGATGGCAACGCCGCGATTCTCTCCGGCGACCGTAGCAGTGCGATCCGGGTGATGGCACTCCCCGCGCGGTTCCCCGGTAACCGCATCATTCACGGGTCCGGGCAAGTGATCTTCAACTTGGACGTGACTCCCCCCGTTAATTTGCGTTTGGAAGAAGTCACCACAGTCCGGATTGAGCGGGCCGAAGACGAGACCGGACGCCCGATCATGATTTCCCACCCAACCGCCCCATTGAACCCGGACAACTATTACAACGAGGCGGTCTTCGGGCGTGGCTTACCAGTCGGCTGGCAACTGGACGGGTACGGCGGTCAGTCGCCATCAAACGGGCGTGCCAACCCGCGCATCGTGCCGGTCACCTTGAAAAGCGATGACCGTATGATTCGCTCGTTGAAAGTGCTACACGGTTCGGTGTCCGGCATCGTGACGTTGACGAATCAGGAAGTCCTTTCATTCACCGATCTCTCAAAGTCGAGCGGCGCAACCCGAGTGGGACCGAACGATACGAAGTTGACGATCCTGAACACCAGCACGTTGCCGGACGGCCGCACGGCATTACGGTTTCGCACCGAAGGCCCGAACCCCTGGGCACTGGCGCGCCAGAACCGATTCGGTGGCATCAATAATTTTGCCGTGATCGACAACGGCGGCCTGATGAACGGCAACCTGTCGCAGTTTCGCTTCACCGATGTCGAAGGCCACACGTTGCTCACGCCGTTGATTCAAAGCTCCAACATGAACGACGACGGCATCCGCCAAACCGCCGAGTACGAACTCGTGTTCCAAAAGCACATGGGCCACGGCGCCCCCTACAAGCTCACCATGACGGGCAACAAACCGCTCACCATCGAAGTGCCCTTCAAAATGCAAAACGTGACGTTGCCTTAAGGCATCGTTGAGCCTCGAAAAGGCGACTTTTACCACAGGGGCACAGAGCCATCCAAAACCAATTCCAATGGATTTCTCGGTGCCTCTGTGTCTCTGTGGTGAACATTCTGAGTTGAGACCCCCAGAGATTTTTGTTGCACCCTTGGAGAATATCGTCCGGAAAGACTCCTCCCACTTGACCGGCCGTGCAATAATACAGTTACCTACCGTGTCACGACCGGGGTTGCGGGGTCTTATTTGGAATAGGAACGGGAACCCTTGGTCGTATCTGTTCGATAATCTTGGCAATTTGTGGAGTCTATTCGTGTCTAATCAGTGGATTCGTTGCGTGGTCGGAGCGTCCGGGTTGCTTCTGTTAATGTGGGTTGTGACCCCAGTCTCGTTGACCGCGGCCAAAGATGAACTCCCAACCGGAATCGGGGCCAACACGATTGCTGCGGACGTGGCGTTCTTGGAAAAAGGGCTGAGCAAAGACCCGCAGAAGCGGGAAATTCCCACGTTGAAGGCCGTGGCAATGCTGCTGGCCCTTCACGCCCAGAACAACCTGGACGGCAAAGACGGCGACAAGATGGCCGCCCTTCGGGCACAGGCGCTGAAGATTGCAGAAGCACTCGCCAAGAAAGATGTTGCGGGTGCCAAGACCGCTGCCGCCGGGCTGTCCGACCCCAAAGGCGGCGACAAGAAACCGCTGAAACTGGACACGCTGCACAAACTCGACCTCGACGAAGTCATGTCGTGCTTCCGCAAGTCCACGGTCGGCGGGCTGAACATTGAAGCGGACATCCGCAGCTCGGCCAAGGCCGTCACGGACCCCAAAGCCATCGGCATCCTCGCCGGGCGCGTCAACGCCGTTGCCGAGTACACCCAGGCGTTCGCCCCGGACAACGCGAAGGACGGCGCGAAGAAAAAGCAGTGGGACGAGTGGAGCAAAGAAATGGGCACGATCAGCAAAGACATTGCCACCGAAGCCGCCAAGGGCGACAAAGCCTCCAAGCCGGAACTGTCCAAGAAGCTGAAGGCCCTCGACACCAACTGCACCGCGTGCCACAACGTGTTCAAGAATTAAGTAGTGGATAGTGGATAGTAAGACCGGAGAGTAAGTATCTTGCTATCCACTATCCACTATCCACTATCCACTACTCTTCAAGCCCGGCACTACGCGACTGGCGACCCGCTGACGGTTCGCATTGAGGCGGGCCGGATTGTTGGCGTGGAAACGATCACGGGTGTTAGCCCGGCGTCATTGCCTTGGATCGCGCCGGCCTTTTTTGACGTGCAGATTAATGGCTGTCTCGGGATCAGCTTCAACTCGCCGACTTTGACAGCGGACCAAATCCACACGGTTGCGAAGACGTGCCGCAATCACGGCATTGGGCGATTCTTTCCGACGCTCATTACCGGAAGTTTTGCGGCGATTTTGCACGGCTTCACAACATTGATTGCGGCGACGGAAGCGGACTCGGAGTTAGCTCGTAGCATTCCCGGTTATCACCTTGAAGGGCCGTACCTGTCCGCCGAGGATGGCCCCCGTGGCGCTCATCCCAAAGAACATATTCGTGACCCGGATTGGGACGAGTTCCGCCGTTGGCAAGATGCCGCACGCGGGCAGATTCGCATGGTCACGCTCGCCCCGGAACACCCCGGTGCCCTACGATTCATTGAACAATTGACAGCAAGCGGTGTCGTCGTTGCCATCGGCCACACGGCGGCAACGGGGCCGCAAATCCGCGCTGCGGTCGATGCCGGTGCGAAGATCAGCACCCATCTCGGCAACGGCTGCCACGCGATGTTGCCACGCCACGACAACTACATTTGGGAGCAACTTGCGGACGACCGCCTGTGGGCGAGCATCATCCCGGACGGCCACCATCTGCCCGCCAGTGTGGTGAAGTCAGTCGTCCGGGTTAAAACACCGCAACGGTTGATTCTGACGTGCGATGCCAGCAGCCTCGCCGGGCTTCCGCCGGGTCGGTACGCCGAGTGGGGGCAAGCATTTGACGTGCAAGTTAGTGGCAAAATCATCGTGCCGAACACGCCGTTCCTCGCGGGTTCCGGGCACTTCACCGATCATTGCGTGAGTCAATTGTTGAAGATGACCGACCTGACTTTGCGCGACGCGATCGACATGGTGACCCAAAGGCCGTGTGAACTTTTCGGCCTACCAATTCCCGCGATTGCCGTCGGGGAACCGGCGGATGTGATAGTGTTCGACTGGGAACCCGGCGGTGAAATCCGCGTCAATCCTTGTTGATTTCGACCCCAAGGCGGCGGGCGTGGCGGGCGGCGTCGTAGCGGTCTTGCAAGGTACCGTTGTTCGGGCTGCGTTGGCGGAGCCATTCGATGTGCGGAATGGCCTCTTCGTAGCGTTCTTCTTTTTCGAGCCACCGTGCGAATCGGTCGCGGACATCCACGCGATCGGAATCCGCCGTCACGGCCTTCACCCAGATGTCGTAAACTTCGTCCGTTCGGTCGAGTTCGTCGAGGACGATGGCCCGCGCGACGAGTTGGTCGATCGTGATGACCGACCGACCCCGCGTCAGTTCCAAAACCCGGTCCAAGAACGGCCGCCGTTGGGCCGCCTGCGTCTCCCGGTCGGGGAAGAGTTCATCCACAGTTGCCATCAGCAGAAGCGGGTCATCCGGGAGCAAATTGGCACGCAGTTGTTCCGGGGTCAGGCGGCCCCGTAGCTCGTGCAAAATGGCCTTGAGGTGTTGACTGGAAAGCGACAGCGAGTGCTGCCAATCCGCTTGAGCGGCACCTTCATCACCCCGCCGAAACGCTTCACGGCCCGCGTAGTACCAGAGGTCCGGATCGGTCGGCAACAGCCGCTTCGCCCGAGCCAAGTGAATCGCCGCCGGCTCGCTTTGGACGCAATACTGGGCGTAGACAGCCAAGCGGGCGTGGGCTTTTGCGGCCAACGGATTTGCGGCCCGTGCCGCTTGCAGAAAGCGGAGTGCCGGCACGAGGTGTCGTTCAATCACGATTGGGTTTAGGGTTTGAGGCGGGTGGGCGAACCCCATCGCGCCTCCGACCACACCGGCTCCGGGTGCCCAGGTCGCGGCAATCGCTGCGTCAATGTGGCCCTGGGCGGCGTCGATCAATGCCGTCGGATCATCAGGCCGATCATTCGCTCGTAACTCCAGCAATTCCGCACGGCGTGCCAACCGATCCGGGTCGCTGAGATTCCAGAACGCCGCCTCGGCTTGCACTTTCAGTCGATCCGAGCGAACCCGACCCCTTACTTCCAACGTGACCACGATCGCCGCCGCGCCGAGGAATAAACCGAGGAGGACGATCATTGGCCCGGTAACGACCCAACTCGGGCTGCCGGGTTTCGTGGGTTCGATCGTCACGTCCGGCGGTAACATTGTCGCGGTCGCGTCTCCGGATCGGAGTTTGCGGACGCGGATTCGCGGCGGCACAAACGAGGGGTCCACCGCCGCAGCCATCCCGAACCCCGCCACAATCGCAGCGGTCACCGCGACGGCCGGCATGTGAATCCCGAAATCAACAACGGAGTGGAGGACTAATGCCACGAGACCGAACCAGATCCCCAACACCATCGGACCCACGGAGCGGTCCCGCCGTTCCAGATACCCCCGACCGATGACGGTCAGCGTTCCGAACGCCAACACCAGAGTGAGTCCCAACCGGATCACCCCGCCTTCGAAGAGCGCTTCGAGGTATTCATTGTGGGCACTGTCGTAATAAAAAATGCTACCGTTAGTGATGCGGCCGATCGGTTCGGTCCACGTGAACGTGCCTGCGCCGCTCCCCGTGCTCCAGGTCGCGGGGAGCATTCGCAAGCCGTTGCGCCAAAGTGGCAAGCGGGCAATCAACCCTTCATTCCCGCCCAAACTCCCGAATCGCTTTTCAATGGCATCGGACCCCAGCCAGGCCATCACAATGACGCCGACTGCGACCGCACCGGCTAGCGCGAACCGTGTCGGGTTGGTTTGCCCCGTCGATTTTTTCTCGCTGCCTTCCCCGAACCGCGTGATTAACCACGTGAGAACGGTCGCCGCGATCGTCGCCACCAAACCGCCCCGCGATAAACTGAACGCCACGCTGACGAACAAAAACCCGACCGCCGTAACCAGGGCCAGGAACCGCGCGGTTTGCCACGACCCGTCTTGGTCCGGGGAATGGTCATCCGGGGTCCGGGCACGACGTGTCAGGAGCAAGGCAATCGTGAAGCCCAGGCACAAATTGACGTAATCGGGGTAATGGTTCCGACAGACGAACGGACCGAAAATTGCGTCGTTGTCTACGGGAAACGTCCACAAGATCAGGTTCCGGGAGCCGGAGTAGTATTGCAGGATGGCAATGAACGCCAGCACCACGCCGTTGATTGCCAACACCCAAGCTAACATCGTGAGGCTGTTCCGGGTCGCCAACCAGTTTCGCACCACAGCGTACAGCAACAGCAACCCGAGCACCCGAGCCAAGAACGTCCGAGTCACCGAGGTGTCAACTGTGAGGGGCAGAAAGGTCGATCGCGGAATCGTGGCCAGACTTCCCGGAAGCATTTCGGAGATCGTCGGCTGCAAGTCCCGATGCCAATCTAAACGGGCAGGAGCAATCAACCCGACAACGAATTCAGGAAGGGGGATGAGTTGAATCGCGGTCCAGAGAATCAAGCCCGCCAAACAAATGGAAACAACATCGGGGCGGAACGTGAAGCGATCGACCAGAGTGGAATACGCGATCCAGAGGCCAACCAGAGACAGGATACCGGCACCGAGAATTAACTCGAACGCCGGTTCGTTACAAGCGATTGGCCACGGAGAAAAGACGACGAGGGCGAGCAACAGCACTTCCCCGGCACGCCGTAAAATACGCGCAGCGGGAAGGCGATCGGAGTCCGATCCGTCAAAAACTTCATGAGGGCCACTGCCGGGCATCGGTTATTGCACCCGGTGGAGTGTGAGATCGGCAAAGGTGTTCGGTTTAACGGAAACCGCCACGGGTGCGGGTGCCATCGACTTCGACCCAATCGCGGGTGGTCGTGGCGGGCGAAAGGCCGTCTGGCGTGACGGATTGGACGTCCGCACGTCGCGGCAATTCCTTGACGGAAGCCAGCGAAGTGCCGGAGAGTGAGCTAATCGTGAGCACGGCTGCCACGGTAATTAACAATAAGGCCGGCACAGCCGACAAAAGTCGCTTGTTTGTCGTCGTCATGGTCATGAACCCCAGGTACGTATTCACACTACTAAGTCATCGTAGCGTTAACTTATGCTATCTGCGAGAGAAACTCGGGACTCTGTACAAAAATTTTACAAATTTCGGTAGGGACTATCCGGGTACGCAACGAGTTGTGGTAACAACCAAACACGACATTCACAACAGAAAGCCACGAATTATACCAATACTGTTTCACGCATTATCTGTCACTCACTCGACTGTTCATCACGAGTTTGTTGCTCAACGTAAACGAAATCCGTGTTGCGAAGCAGCCGAGTGCAGTGGATCATGAAAACACGAAACCGGAACTACCGAGTCTGATTTCGCGCTTTCGTACTTTCGTGACGGTCTTTATTTGCGGCTCTGCCGAACGTTGGCCCCGTGTTAGGGTAAGCGTCACATTTGTTGGTGATAGTTTGTACACAGTTTGCCGGATTTCGGATTGAAAGCCTGGGTTCACTACGAGCGAGAGTCGTGAACGATTGCGGTCACTCTTGACAGTATTGGACTGAGTGCTGCCAGGCTTTCAACCTGAAGTCTAATAATGCCGGTGAAGTGAACCAACTTTCCATCACCTCTCGTGACGCTCACGCCACTGTATCTTGGCAGTCCTGATTTCATTCGTCCGATTCGTGCGATTCGTGGTGCCACATCTGGGGCAATCGAAATCAGTACGTCAGCATCACCTTGATGGCGGCGCCGTGGGCGTAGAACCCTTCGCGGTCGAAGGTCACGTTCGGGGCACGGGGGCCGGACAGCGCACCGTATGCTGCACTAATCGGGATCACACGTGGGTTGATTGTTTGGCTCAGTTGGGCACCGGGGCGGGCGGCGTCGTTGAGGTATAGGAACTGGTAGCCGATCGAAGTCCGCAAGTGTTTCGTGATTTGAACGCCCACTTCCGCACCGACCTGCGTCATCACGGTGAAGCGGTTTGTCACGAAGCGGTTTAGGTTGCCGTCGCCGTTTTCCCCGACGGCGAGCAACCCGCCTTGCAACGTTTGCGGGGCGGGGCCGGTGATTCGGGTTTGCCCGCTAATTTGCGTGACTTGGTGCGTCGGGCCGAACGCCAACCGGGGCGAGACGCCGATGAAGAACAGGCCGTTGCTGTATTCAAATTGCCCACCCACTTCCCCGCCGTAGAACTGGTTGCGAGTGTAGGAACGGTCCATCAATTGAATCGTCGAACCCGCCGGAATCAGATTGCGTGGACCAGCCGCAGGAATCGCCGTGGTCGGCATACTGGTTTGGTACACGGTCAGCGATTCATCCAGGTCAAAGTACCGGAAGCCGAAGAGCAAGTTGAGACGGTAGTGTTCCGAGTTGATGATGTTGCGTCGCAGACCAATATCAGCACTGGCAATGCGGGCGGTCACCGCTGTGGCAATCGACCCGGCAAACGGCGTGATTCCGTTGGTACCGTCCGCGTTCGAGACCAGTACACTCGTCGGGGCGCCGGTGACGGCATCGGTGTACGGTCGGCGAATCGTCACGCCACCCGGACCGCTGCCGACGGCTTGAAACG
>JAYSXU010000795.1:0-8389 GCA_043716965.1 Fimbriiglobus sp. | reverse complement strand
GGCTACAACTGCATTGGCGGCGAGACCATTTTCGTTCTCTCGTTAGTGTCGGGCCTCGCATAGCCTCGACCACGACCTACGAAACCCATCACGCCAAGTTGCCAGACCCAGTATCAGGTCGGATCACGGCTTCCAATCCTTCGGTAGACTGAGCGACCAAACTTCGCTTGACAACGGTTGGGCGTGGCCACCGGCGACCCAGAGTTTGTCTTGGAAGACGAAGACCGAGTGTTCATGGCGTTCCTTCCAACAGGTCTTGGTTTCCAGTTTCTGCCACGCCTTGCCGTCCTGGGAGTGCCAAACATCGCCCCAGTTTTTTGCGGGGTTGTTGGACCAACCGCCCAGCACCCACATGCGACCCCGGTACACTGCCGCCGAGAACCACAAGCGCGGGGACCACGGTGCCGATTCGGTTTCGCACGTCCACTGCACGCCATCTTGGGACGACCACACGTCGTTCTTCGCGTGGTAGCCCGGCACGTAATTGCCGCCGCCCAACACGTACACCCGGTCGTTGAGTACCACACTCTGGTGATAGGCACGCGGCGACCAGCCTGCGTTCGCGGTTTCCCGCTTCCAGTCGCTGCCGTCTTGGGACGACCACACGTCGTTCTTTAAGCTTTTCTCATCGCCGAAGTAGTAGTTCTCGGTGCCGCCGAGCAACCACATGCGGTCCCGAAACTCCACGACCGTTCCGGCAATCCGCGGCGTCCACGCGGTGGCCTTGGTGACTTGTTTCCATTCGTTGCCGTCCGTGGACGCCCAGACCTGGTTGCTCGCCGAGTGCCCCGGCAACCGACCGTTGTGCCAGCCGCCCATCAGCCACATTTTGTCTTGAAAAGTAGTGTTCATCGGCAGATCGCTGTGGAGCCACGGCGCTTGCTTGTTCACTAATTTCCACTCGCGTCCGTCCTTCGAGGACCAGACATCACGGGGCGGGGCGGAGTTGGAATCGAACCACCCGCCCATGATCCACAGCCGATCCCGAAACACAAACTCCGCCTGAGAATCACGCGGCTGCCAGGGGGCTTTGCCTTCGAGAACCCAGTTCGGTGCGTCGCCCGTCGCCGGCCCAACGACTGGCACCTTGGCTGCCACCAGTCCGGCCAACGAACTCAGCAGAAGGATGGCGAGGGTCACGAATTTCGTTACCACCACTACATTGCGGTTCTGTTTGTCCATTTGGTCCCCCCTCGCGGCGGTCGTATCATTTCGGGTTGCAGTGTATCACTTAGGTTGGTGTTTGTTCACGTTTTGCCGCTGCCCCCGAGGAGGTAGCCCAGGATGGCGTGAGTGGAGTCGTCGAGGGGTTCGAGGCGGCGGATGTCGAGCATCCCTTCGACGATGACGCGGCCGAACGATTGGAAGAAGTGGCGGGGGCGTTTGATCCGTACTAGCACGGAGCCGTCGTGGTCGCCCGTACCCAGGTCGCACCCGAGCACGTCCGGCATGGTGTCTTGAAGCAGTAGTTGGGCGAGTTTTCGCGGGTTATCCACTTCGATACGGACGCTGAGCGGGAAGTTCTCCATACGGTCGCGGATCTCTTGCACGGTCCCGCGATCGGCAATGCGGCCACGGGCCATGATGATGACTTCGTTGGTGAGCTTCTCTAACTCTTCGAGTTCGTGGCTAGAGATGAGTAGTGCCTTTCCTTGAGCCGCGAGACTACGGAACAGTTCAAGCAGTTCTTGTCGGCCCACCGGGTCCACGCCGGAAAGGGGTTCGTCGAGGATCAACAATTTCGGGTCGTGCAACAGAGCTTGTGCCAGTTTGATCCGCTGCCGCATTCCTTTGGAATAACCTCGCAGCTTGCGGTCGGCTCGATCGCTCATGCCCACCCGATCCAGCACCGCTTCGCTGCGCCGATGCGATTCCTGGCGCGTGTAGCCACAGAGTTTCGCCATCGTGAACACGAACTCGCGGCCGGTCATGTCTTCGTAAAACGCATCGTGGTCGGGGCAATAGCCGACGAGTCGGCGGGCTTCCCAGTTCCACGCCTCAATGCCGCAAACCTTCACCGTGCCGATCGTCGGTCGGACTTGCCCCGTAGCGAGTTTAATCAGCGTCGATTTCCCCGCCCCGTTCGCGCCGACTAGGCCCGTAATCCCCGCCGAGAGCGGGAACCAAACTTGGTTCAACGCCAGCACCGACCCGTACCATTTGGAGACATCTTCAAAACGCAACAACGTCGTAGTCTTGGGCAATTTAGCAGCCGGCGGCGGTGTAGGGTTCGCGTCACGATTCAAGGTCGGCTCCTCGATCTGCAATCGGCTCATGGTCCTGATCTCCACCACGAATAACACAAATCAAACGAATAAAATCAAGATTCTGAAGTGATAGCGTGAATCGCCTGTTCCCTGCACGTTAGCAGTGCCCATTTTAGTTCTGATTCGTCTGATTCGTGTTATTCGTGGTTCCAATCCGTCACGAAACGATTTCCACCGCTTGGATGCGCCGTCGCAGGTAGAGCAAGCACAGTCCACACACGCCGCCGACCACGAGGGCGGCTTGCCAGACCGTCGGTTGGGCGTTCACGCGGGGGGTTTCGGGTTCGGCGCCGAGGCACCACAGGCCGACGATGTACAGGTCATTCCACAAATCAATCAACCGCCACGCCGCGTGGAAGCGTTGGCCGTCCACGAGGAACCCACCCAACATCCGGCACAGCACGAACACCCCGGCCCACACCATGACCAAGGGCACCGTGCGCCGCACCCAGACCGACGTGGCGACGAGCAACAAACTTAAGGTGACGGTCAGGAGGGCGCCATACGCCAGGATGCCGACGAGTTGGCGAAGGTGATCGACGTAGTACGTTTGCCAGTCGTAAAGCAGCCCGGCTTGAATGTAGAGAATCAGCGACGGGATCGTGGTGAGCAGGTTGACGAACGCGGCAGCACCCAGGCACTTGCCGAGTATGTAGTGCCAACGCCCGATCGGCTTCGAGAGGTAGAACGGCAAACTGCCGTGGTGGAAATCGTTGCCCACCAGCACGGCCCCCGCCAGCGAGAGGACGATCATGCTGATGTAGCCCTGAAACCAGATGAAGTTGCCGTAAGTGTGAGCCGACCCGTTGAGGTTCAGCTTGTCCAGGAACTTCAAAAGCTCCGCAACTTTGATCGGCACCCCGAGTAGGGGGACGGTCTGGTTCGCCGTTTGAATCTGAATCCAGACGACGAGGTATTGCCCGTAAAAGAAGAAGAAGAAGATCATCGCGGCCAGGGCGTACAACGCCCAGAACAGCTTGCGGCGAAACATCAACTTCAGCGACACCCGTGCCATCGCTACGGACCCGTACACCGGCCCCCGCAACTCCCCACGCCAGGGCCGGTAGTGTAACAACGCATCCGTCGGGTTGGACATCGGCTACCATTTGAACGGGACACGGCGACCGGGTCTGAACGAGTAACCCGATCACCGTTACAGTATTTCAACCCGTTACTGCCCGATACCCCAGCCCATGTAGAAACTGAAAAGTTGTTTGCTGTCGTAAGGCGATCGCGTCAGTGGGACTGCGAAGTCGAGGGCGATCGGCAACGGGCCAAGCGCGGGGACGACGATCCGCAAGCCGACACCGACCGCAACGCGGTAGTCCTTGATGCCGAAGTTCCGTTCGACGGTTCCGTGATCGACGAAGCTGGCAAAGTAGAGCTTGTCGTTCGCCAGAATCGGAACTTGGTACTCGATGTTGTTGAGGAACCCGAACGTGCCGCCGACGTTCAGTTGGTTCTCGTTCGGGCCAACGCCGCGGAAACTAAAGCCGCGGAAGCTGCGAATCCCCCCGGCGTAAATCCGCTCGAACACCGGAGCGTTGCCGCCCATCACGGTCACTTGCGTTCGCGCGGCGAGGACGTGCTTACCGCTGCCGTCTTTGCGTTGCCAGACGGTAAAGAACTTGCTCGCTTCGAGAGTCCCGATCGGGAACTGGTAATCCCCCAGCACCTGTTCCGCGCCGAAGTCCACGATGCTTCCACTGGTTGGCATCAGGTAACTGTCACGGGTGTCGCGTGTCATACCGGCCCGCAACCCGAGGACGGTGGAATGCCCCACGTCGTTCGTAATGGCAGGGGACGCCCAGTACGGCGCCTGGGTAATGTTCACGTCTTCAATCCGCGTCGTCAGTGTCGCCCGCCAGTATTGATTGTCCGGTAATCGGTAATCAAAAGCGGCTCGCGCGCCGACGCGGGCCTCGTTGTACTCCACGAACTGGCGGTTGTAGTAATACCCGCTGCCGGTGAAGCCGAACTTACTGTCGAAGAGGTACGGCTCCCGGAAGGTGATCGCGTACCGCTGGAAAATCGTCCCCGGCATGGCCTCGATCTTCATCTCTTGGCCGCCCCCCCGGAACGCTTTCCCGGAGAAGAGGTCGTCGAGACTGGTGGGCACCCGGAGAATGTCAAAGTTGCGTTGGTTGAGCGTCAGCGAGCCGTTGACCCCGGCGTCCGAGTTGACGTTGGCTTGCAGGGCCACCATCCCGGTGCGGGTTTCTTTCACCCGCACCCGGATGTCCTTGAAATCGCCGTTCGCTTCGTCCTGAATCACATCGACTTTGGGCGGGTCTTCCTGGTCGAAGATCCCCAACCGCATCAAGTTATATTGGGCTTCTTCGAGCTTGGGGTATTGCAGGATTTGTCCGGGGAAGAACCCGAGTTGGTTCAGAATCACCCGCTGGTCGGTGATCGTGTTCCCTTCGATGATAATGTTGCCGATGCGGTACGGTTCGCGGTTTTGTTCGACAACGTGGTAATGCACGTCCACGACGCCGGGTTGGTTCGGAACGACGTACTTTTCCGTCTGGACGAAGGTCTTCAGCCCGCCGTTGCCGCACAGCATTTCGATCCGCTTTTCGTCCGCTTGCACAACGTCCGAATCGAACGTCTTGCCCGGTTTCAAGTCGGTGACTTTCCGCAGCCGGTCTTCGGTGAACATTTTGTTCCCGTCGATCCGGACGTTGCGGACCGTGTACGGGCGACCTTCGTGGACGTGATACACCAACGTGACTTCACTGATGTCGTTCGTCCCCGGCACTATCTCTTCGTGGACCATCGCGTCCAGGTGGCCGAGTTTGTGGTAGTAGTCGATGATCTTTTTCTTGTCTTCTTCCATGCTGCCGGGCGTAAATTTTGGTGACAGCGCGGTGACAATCCGTGGGAACAGCGGCGTGCCGGTCACGGTTTGCGTTTTCAACCGCCCGGTCGCGGCGATTTGATTCCCACGGAACTCGATCGCTTTCACCCGGACGATAGGGCCTTCCACGATTTGGTACACGACCCGCGTGTCGTTAATGCTGTTGCCTTCGGTTAACTGAACGCTGGCGTAATAACGGCCGTCTTCGCGGAGCTTGTTTAGAATCGCTTGCTTGCCCAGTTCGTTCGTGCCGGGGTTCATCGGCCCGCCTTTGCGGATTTGCGTCAAGTCTTGCAACTCGCTTTGCGACAAGTGTTGCGCGCCAAAATAAAGCACCTCTTGGGCAACCCCCGTCAGTTCCCGTGCCTTCACAAAAACCGTGACCCGGCCGTCGGCACTAATCGCCGTCGAGACACTGACCGAACCGGGCACAAACAGGTGCGTGTTCAACAACCGCCGGACGTCTTCGTTAATGACCGAGTCGTCGTAGGGTTTGTCGGGCCGGGTGTGCATCAAACTTTTGACGTAACTCGGATCGACCGATTTCAGGTCGAGCGGAATGACTTCGGCAACGAGCTTACCCACAGGGTTTTCGGCCGCAGAAGCGCCCGTTGCCATCAAAACCAGCCCGAAAGCCAGCATGATTCGGCAAGAAAGCATTGCGCAACGGGCGGTCATCGGTCGTCCCCCAGGTGATCCGGTGCGCGACCTTTGCGCGCCGGGTCGGCCAGATACCCACCCGCAGAATTAGTGTCAAGTCCGGCCCCAAGCGTGCCGAAAGCCGGGGTGCAAGTAGATTCTCTGGAGTTAGTCGCAACCCCACCCCCTAACCCCCTCCCCGACGCGGAGAGGGGGAACGGTCTTGCTCCCCTCTCCGCGTCGGAGAGGGGCCGGGGTGATGTGGATTTGGAAACTCGGACCCTCAGTGAATTTGGTGACACCTTACTTTCGGATGTCACCAAATTCACTGAGGGTCAAAAACGACTTGCTCTTCCCGATGACCGTAACCCTATATCACTGGCTACAGACCGACCCGTTGAACATTTGCTTGAGGGTCACTTCTCCAAGATATGGATCGTGTTGTGGATCACGCCCGTGATGGGTCGTCCGTCCGCACCTTGAAGCCGGTACTTGATCTCCATGCCCCACGTCGGGGCGAGGTTGGGGAGGTCGAGTTTCACACTTTTTCCGTCCTCGGACACGGTTGCTTGAGTGACCACGAGCGGCTTCTCGTCGATGTGCTTGGACCCGTAGTTCTGGCTCCGTTTCAGACCCCACACCCTGATCTCGTAGTTCTTCGGGTCGGTCGCGTTCTTCGCATCGACTGCGTCAGTGAAGGTGAGTTCCACGCCGCCTGCTTTCGCCTTCAAGCCGACGGGCAGATCGGCTGGTTTGCCGGTGTAGCGGACGCGGTAGAACCCACCCGGAGCGACCTGGTTCCCGGCCCACGCAAACATCCCGCACACATAAAGTTGGCCGTCGGTCGGGTGGAATCGCGGACGCATGATGCCGGTGGGGAACGTCGGCAGCGGTAGTGCGCAGACCCCGCCCTGGGCCTGCCCGGTCACCATCTCGTGCGGGACGACGTAGATTTTCCCGTGGCCGTAGGAGGTGTTCAGGAGCGAACCCGTCAACGGCCCCCACTTGTCGGACGTGACCCAAATCAGTTCCGCCGGGGAGCGGTCGAAGTCGTTCGTAATCCAGCACAGCGGTTGCTTCATCGCGGAATCGGACGGGTCGGTGACGTCGGTGTAGCTCCACATGTTGCCGTAGAACCCGCCCTTGGTGACGAGGTTGATGCGGTTCTTCGGCGTCCAAAAACCCTCCTGATCGGTCACGAAGAACGTGCCGTCTGGGTTTAGGCAGACGCCGTTCGCGGCGCGGAACCCGGTCGCCAGAATCTCCGTCGTCGCACCGTCTTGGCTCACCTTCAAGAGCGTGCCGTGGTGCGGGACGAGAGCCGGGAGGGCGTGCCGACCGCTCTTGGCGTAGTAGAAGTTGCCGTCCGCGTCGGTCTGCAAGCCCATCGCAAACTCGTGGAAGTGTTCCGTCACTTGATGATCGTTGTTGAACGACTCGTAGAAGTCGGTTTCACCGTCGCCGTTGAGGTCGTGCAACTTCACAATCTGGTCACGGCAGCAGACGAAGATCGCCCCGTCGCGGAGTTTCAGCCCGAGCGGTTGGAACAGGCCCGACGCGATCCGCTGCCAGGTCAGCCCGCCTGCGAGGTTGTCAAGGCCGGACACGAGCCACACGTCGCCGTCCCACGAGCAGACGGCCATGCGCTTGCCGTCCGGGTAGAAATCGAAACCTGTGAGGCGGAATTGGGCGTTCCACGGGTTCCGCTCCGGCAGGGCGAACGTATCGACGGCAAACGGCCCGTCGTTCTTGCCGATCGCCACGCCGGCCTTGAGTACCTCCGGCCACCGCTTCGGGCCGCCCTCGGTCAGCGGCTTGAGCGGACGAGGTAGCTGGGTCGTCTTGGCTATTTCCGAAAGCAAAGCCGAACCACCCTTGGCCATCAACACCTTGACCCGCGTTGGCGTGGCCGCCGCCGGAACACGAAGCACCGTGAACCCGTCGCGGTCTTCCAGTGACACCCGGTTGTCACCAACTACTATCGCGACTACGCCGGTCGGGGTGACGCGGGCGAGCAGGTCGCGTGACGACTTCCCGATTTCGAGCGTGCGTGTGAACACGACTTCCGTAGGCTTCTTCGCGTCGAGTTCCGCACCGGCTAGTTCCAGCACAGTCGCGTCGCCGACGGTGTACGAAACGATGGTCTGGTCGCCGAAGTGGTACACGCCACGGAACTTCGCCCACTCCTTCGGGAGCGGGCCGTAGGGTCGCTTGTCGTGACCCAGGAATCGCGGGTCTTTGAAGCTGCCCGTGGCCGGGTCGGCCCAGCCGGGGCCGACCGGGTTCGTGAGGTGGACGTCTCCGACGAGCTTCGGATGAACTTGGTGCTGGCCGTTGAAGTGAATGCCCTTCCAGTCGATGAACCGATCGCCAGTCCAGGCGGCCCCGAATCGCATCGTGTCCTGGTCGAACAGTGCCCACCGCTTTCCGCGCGA
This sequence comes from Fimbriiglobus sp., assembly GCA_043716965.1. GTDB lineage: Bacteria > Planctomycetota > Planctomycetia > Gemmatales > Gemmataceae > Fimbriiglobus. The sequence continues at coordinate 188 of JAYSXU010000795.1, read as the reverse complement.
GATGCCCCCGGCACCCGAGTCGAGGCGCACGGCGATGCCCTTGTACGCGATGTTTGGTCCTGGCCCGTCAACCTCGTAGGTGTTCATCAGGCTCGGTCCGTAGTCCATCGTCACCCACGGTTCAACGTTCATGGGGGCTGGACCCACCGTCGTGCCCTTAGGGAGTGATGCAAGGTACGCTGGGTCGG
>JAYSXU010000794.1:0-8392 GCA_043716965.1 Fimbriiglobus sp. | reverse complement strand
GCGGGTGGCGACTGATGGCGGTTGATGGCACGACGTTCGACATGCCCGACACGCCGGAAAACGATCGCATCTTCGGACGCGGTCACAATCCGTTTGCTACCGATCCGTATCCCCAGGTGCGGGTGCTGGCGCTGTGCGAACTCGGCACGCACGCGGTCTGCGCCGTCGCCTTCCGGCCCTATTGCAGCAGCGAGCACGAGATGGTGCCGCACCTGGTGCGGTCCTTGCCGCCCGGCATGTTGTTGCTCTGGGGTCGCGGCTTTTTCGGGTTCGATCTCGTCACGGCGGTCCTCGAGCGCGGGTGCCGGTTACTCGCCCGCGTCAAGACCCGTCGCCTCATTTTCAACCGCCAACAGACCCTGGCCGATGGCTCGTACCGCTCGACAATTTACCCGAGCGATGGCGACCGCCGCCGCGACCGTAACGGCCGGATCGTGCGGGCCATCGCGGACACCCTCGACGGTCCGAATCGCACGGGTCACGGGGAGAGCCATCGCCCTCAAACCGCCGCAACCCACGAAACCCTTTGAAGACTCAATACTTATTGCTTAACTCACGAGCATTGGGCTGAAAGCCTGAAAACCGAGCAATTCGTAACAAAAACTCCACTAACAAATCTGACACTCACCCGAGTTGTCAATCGGTGTCAGGAAGGCTCGCTCAGTTTGAACGACACACTGTAGTAACGGACGTTGACGTTGGGTGTTACCGACAAGGCGTAGGTCAACTTATCATCCGGTTTTTGACAGATAACAAGCCCTTTCACGGCTTGGCCATTGGTCGCAATGTTCTTCTTTACCCATCCCATGTAGCGAAGAATTTGGCCAACTACCTGATCCGATGTACGGCCTTTCTTTAACTCAATCACGACGAACGACTTGGCCTTCGGTTCAACGGCGAGAATATCAATCAACCCGATGTCGGTGTAGTACTGCTGACCCTCGTTGCCGTCCTCGTCTTCGTAAATCTTCAGTTCGTCTTTGAAAATCGTTGTGAAGTTCCCGACGATGAAGTCCTCCAGGTACTTCTCCAGAATGAAAGGGTATTGGTCAACGACCGGCTCAGGAATTTCAACCGGACTCAGCACGCCCGATCCTTCAAGAGCGCTATGGAACTGTTGCTCCGTAAACTCGCTAACTGTTGGCATCTGAAAAACGACCGTGGGAAAGCTCTTGTCTCGCGGTTGTGGTTGCCATTCGATATCCAGGAAGTTGAGATGAGAATAGGTCTCGGATGCCAGATGCGGATTTTTTCCAGGTGTGTACACCGCAGTATTCAAAACCTTGCCAACGGCTGCCAGCGTTTTCCGACCTCTACGCGCGATCACGAAATCGCCAGGAACAATTTCATGGTAGAACGCCTATAGCATGTTGGCATAAAGCCCGTGCGTTTGTGGTGGTTTGTCAGGGTATTTTAAGGCGACAGCCCTTTGCAATTCTTCCCGGCTCAGCTTCGACACATCACCAAGTTCACTCCAGCCGATCGAAATGACATTGTTTGCGAGATCGAACTGCCACACCTTGTCAAAAAGTTCCGGAGGTTTCGACTCGACCGGAGCTATAACCCAGTAACGTGGCATCAAGTGACTCCTGAGTGCGAAATAAACATAATCGGCTACGAATTCTCCGAAATTTACCCTATTGCTTCAGGGCACTGCTGTCTTATCCCGGTCAACCCGCCTCCTGTTCCTCGCCGGGAACGTCATCCCAGCCCTCTAACTCCGGGGTGGTGCCGACATCGACGTAGGCTTTGCAGTGCGGGCAGTTTTGGATCGTGCCGTTCTGACTGGCTGGGAAGAACGATAACGTACCGCACTTCTCGCACTCCGCATCAACCAATTCGTCGTCGTCGTCAATGAACTCTTCGGCCTCTCGTCGATCCGCCGCCCGTTGTTCGTAATCGTCTAAGACAGGCTTCGCGCGATCAGAATCAGCCCGTTCGATCCAGACTTGCGGTTTGTGTAACTCCGAGACAGTACCGCCCCACCAAATCCCGCCCGCAAACGAGATGTCTTCAATGACCATTGCCTCAATTCCTGAATCGTTCAAGATTCCACACACTATGTGAGTTTCGATGTTGTTCTCGGCGTTGTAAGCCGCAAACGGTTCTCGGAATGCCATCGTTGTTGCCTCCGTTGTCGTCGCCTAAAGTTAGCAAACAAATCCGCCCGCATGTCGTATTCAGTCATACCCGATATTTCACACTCGGATCAGCAGCCCTGCTCAGGTTACATCCCACTGAACCGTGACACAATGTTCATGGCGGGTGAAAAAATACAACGAACGGTCTGGTAAGATGCAATTGCTGTGGGCCACCCGGGGGTGATTGATCGCCGCTCTCCAACAACAACTGCACACAGATGTCCGAACCCGCACTACCCGACCTGCCGACCTCGAAACGCCCGGCGTCCGGTACGCCGAGTTGGCGGGCGTACTTTCACGCCAGTACGAAGGCGGTGTTCATCATCGGCGCGTCGCGGCGGCTACGGTATGCCAACCCGGCGTGGGAAGCACTAACCGGGCGGCCGCTGGCGAAGATTCGTGGGATGCGGATTTCGCACTACCATTCGGCGTCCGGGTTGGGGCAAACGCTGATGCCGCCCGTGGCCGTGTGGAACGGCCACACGGCCACGGTGCGGCGAGGACTGCCGGATGCCGAATCGGGGCCGCCGTGGTGGGACATCACGTTTGTGCCGATGCCGGGTGAAGGCGGGTTGCTCGGTGTCGTCGGGTTTATCACGGAAGTGGGTGTCGTGCCAACCCGACGCGAAATCACCATTCCCGCAGGCATCGCGGATTTGCGGTTACAGCACGCCTTGCACTATTCACTCGATCGGCTCAGTGGTGCCTCACCGCTCACCGCCCGGTTGTTGTCGCAAGTGCGACTTGCCGGAAGTTGCACCACACCTGTGTGGATCACCGGCGAAGCCGGGGCGGGGAAATCGACGATCGCGCGGGTCATTCACCACAACGGTTTGGCCTGGGAACGCGCGTTCTTCAGCATCGACGGCGCGGCGGTCCAGCCGTATTTGATTGACAGCCAACTCTTCGGCAAAGGCGGTCTGGCGACATCCCCGCACCTCGGCACGCTGTACCTCCATGACCCCGCGACGTTGCCCCGCGACTTGCAGGAAAAGATTGTCACCCTGGTGACACAACCGGGGCCGAACGCACCGCGATTAATCTGCTCCGCGACGCGCAGTGCGGCGGAGTTGGTGAAGACGCAGCACCTGTTGCCAGCGTTTCACACGCAGTTGTCCGCACTCGAAATCACGGTGCCGCCGTTAAGAGATCGCCTTGAAGACTTGCCGCATTTCGTGTCGCGGTTGCTCGAACCGTTGAACCCGGAAATCGCCGACGACCTGTGGCCCGCGTTACGGTCCTACACGTGGCCCGGCAACCTGCGCGAACTCGCCACGGTGTTGCAGCAGACCATCGCCAAAGCTGAAACGGGGCCGATCACCCCTGACCATTTGCCGCGTTACATTTGCGAAAAGTACCTACTTGCGGAGAATCCGATTCCGACGCCGACCGTGCCGCGATCAATGGACACGATCTTACTCGCCGTCGAAAAGCGGCTGATCGAGTTGGCGTTACACAAGACGGGAAACTCACAGACCGATGCCGCCGAGATGCTCGGCATGTTCCGCAGCCGGTTGTGGCGTCGGGTGGAAGCGTTGAAAATCTCCCCGGCACTCCCCGTATCAAAGCCCCGAAAAAAGAAGGGTGAATCCGACGTGGGGGATTTGCCATGAAGTACCCGCAAGTCATCGTGTGCGGCTTCGACGACTGGATCGCTAATCAACTCCGCGAACTCGCCACGGAAACCCGGTGGCTGCTGCACGAAGTCCGGCTGACCTCCGCGATTGCAACTCACTTGGTTGCCCAACGCCCGACGGTGTTGCTACTGCAAGCCGATCCGACTTCGCCCAAGTTGGACGTGCTGGAAACGCTTTCGGACGTTCACCGACGCTATCCAGATGTTGCCATCGTGGTGTTGAGTGACGCCAAGTTGCCGGACGAATCACGGGCGAACTGGACGGCGAGCGTGCTGGACCTGGGAGCGAGTTGCGTGCTGTTTCCGCCCTACACCCGACTGCTACTCGAAGACCTCGTCACGGGGCTAATGACGGCCACGATCCGCCGCACGATTGGTGAACCCGTCACCATGCCACGACCAGTACCAGAAGTCACCATCGACCTCGCGGAAGGCCATTACGAGGAACCCTCGTGACCCCCTGCGAACTCCCGAAGTTAGACGTAACCCGATGCACGAATTGCGGGGATTGCGTGGCGATTTGCCCGACGCAATGCCTTGCACCAGGCCCTTACCCCTGGCTCGCTCGCCCCGCCGACTGCATCAGTTGCACCGCGTGTGCGTTGGTCTGCCCGGTCGATGCCGTATCACTCAAGCCGGTTGCTTTTCCGGGTGTAGGTAGATGAAGCTCTTGCCGAGCTTGCCGTTGTAATTCCCCGCCGAGATGCACTGCAAACCGGGGGTATCTTTCGACGCCTGAATCGCCGCTTGGGTTGCCTTGGCAATGGTGGCGATGTCCCGTCCGTTGATGATGATCTCTTGCACACTCACCACGCCGTCGGGCAGCTTCGTTTCGATGCCAGGTTTACCCCGGAGCGTGGGACAGAACTCGGCGTAGGTGCTAGCGATCGTGAACTTGTACCGGCTGCCCGCCTTCGACCCGCTTGCCGCCACGCCACCGGGGAACGGCAGGCAGACGTTGGGAATCGTCGCCGCAGCTTGCGCCGCGATGCGGGCAGCATCCAACGCGCCGTCTGCCGTTTCGCCGAAGAACCACAGGTTGCCGCCCATCAATCCGTCCGCCCAGCCACAACGACGTTCAATGACAAACTCCCCACTGAGGATCGGTACCACCCAACAGCGCCGCCCAAAGCGTTCATCAGTGAACTGGTGGCCGTCGCCGAAGTACGCGAGTTTGCGCCCGAGCGGGAACCAGTTTTCACCCGTCGGCGAGTCGGCAGGCAGCACGTTGAAGCACGCCGTGGTGGGGCAGGTGAGGACGTTTTGGCTGACGCGAACCAGCACGCTTTTTTCGAGCTTCGCCACCCGGTCTTTCCAAAATCGCGGCACATGAAACTGAACAATTGCGCCCGGCCTGCCGTCCGGCGTGGCGAAACTTTCATCCCCGCCCGGCCCGACGTAACGGTCCAAATCCGCTTCGCAATCGCACAAAATCGTGCTGCTCGCGTTGCCGGTGCAAGCGTCAATAGCCCGGTCCAACCAGTACCGATCCCGCGCCGTGATGAGGACTTCCGCGGAAATGCTCCGAAACGCTTCGGCGTAGGTATCGTCAATTCGGGCAGACATTCGCGGCCTCCGGTCGGTTCCAATCGCGTTCAATCAGTTTAGTTACCACTGTCCGCTTTCTAGGTCTGTTCGTGAAATGAGTAGCATGAATCCGACTCCGCAACCGTATTTTTCAGTCCGATGGCTTCCCGTGATGGCCAGTGTTCTGTTCGCCGTCAGCCACACGCAACCGCCGCTCTACTACTCGAACCAGAACCAATACTTCCTGCACGCCGCCGCCCGCGCCGGTGTGGGTGACTTGTCGTCGGATTGGTTGGCGAACACGACGAACCCGACAATTGCGTTCACTCTCATGATGCAATTTCTACTGCAAGCAGGTGGCGAATGGACAATTCAGGCGGTGTTCTTCGGGCTGTTGATGACCTACTTCGGCAGCCTGTGGGGAATCATCGTGGCGTTGCCGTTCACGCCAGTAACCACCGCCGGGCGGTGGTTACTGGCGGCGCTCATCATCAGCATTCACGCCGGGGTCACACGGGCCGCATCGGTGGCACTATGTGGAGTCGATTACCCGTGGTACTTCCAAGCTGGGGTCGCCAATCAATACCTACTGGGTGCCGGAATCCAACCATCGGTATTCGGCGTATTCTTGCTGATAGCCCTAGCATGTTATGTCCATCGACGATTAACACTGGCAGCACTATGCATTGATTTCGCGTGCCTGCTTCACTCCACGTATTTGTTACCCGGTGCCTTGCTCACGATTGCCTTGATGTTTGGAATCGTGAAAAGAAATGGCACGCTGACTACGTTCAAATTCGCCGCGATCACACTTGTTGGTGTGTTGCCGACCTTGTTCCACATTGGCACGCAGTTCCGCCCAACGGATGGTGCCACGTTCGCAGAATCGCAACGAATCCTGGCATGGATCCGGATTCCGCACCACTGCGACGTGAACCGTTGGCTGGACTGGGTTGCCGTGCTGCAACTGGCTTGGGCGGCACTGGGGATTGTCGCAATGCGACGGACAAGTCTGTTCATCCCGCTCCTAGTAGCAACAGTTCTCGCATTGCTATTGAGTGTTGCACAAATTCTAACAAGCAATGCGACACTGGCATTACTGTTTCCCTGGCGCATCTCAGCGGTGCTTGTACCAATTGCAACAATTGTGCTATTCGCACAATTGATTTCATTAGCGGAACAATACATCAACTACAGGTTGATTGCAATACTTGTTATGGTGCTACTCACAACCAGCGTTGTCGGTGCTGGAATTGTCTCTATCTATCACCTCGCCTACCAAACCAGCGCTGCCGAAGATGGGTTACAGGCGTTCGTGACAACCCACCGTCAGCCGGGTGATGTGTACCTGTTGCCTGCGAGTTTTCCGAAGCCGCCGACGAAGGCAGGTTCTGCATCGTCGTCGTTCGTCCCGGTCCCGCAAACCGGGCGGCCCGCTGTCTTTGAACTGCAACGCTTTCGCCTGATTGCGGGTGCGGCAACGTTCGTGGACTTCAAGTCGATTCCTTACCGCGACACCGAAGTGCTGGAATGGCATCGCCGCGTGAATGCTTGCGTTCGCTGGTACGGCACGTCCGATTGGGACGCGACCACAATGCTAGCCGAAGTCCGTGCGGAAGGGGTCACGCACGTCGTCGTACCGGATGGCGTCGCTGTGCAATCCCAACACCTTCGGGAAGTGTACCGTGACGGCGCCTACCGCGTTTTCCGGATCGACTGACGAAGTTCAATTCACAAATTCTTCTGAAATGCCCTCGACAACCGAACTGGGCTAACCGAGAATGCGTAAGGTATTACGTTGGTTTACTTCGTGTTCATTCTTAAGGTGTTCGTCATGCACCGTACTACTCGGCTTCACCGGACTCGTTCCGCGTTCACACTGATCGAATTACTGGTCGTCATCGCCATCATCGCGGTCTTGATTGGGCTACTGCTACCCGCCGTGCAGAAGGTCCGCGAGGCTGCCGCACGGCTCAAGTGCCAAAACAACCTCAAGCAAATCGGGTTGGCGGCCCACAACTATCACTCGTCAATGGGGCGATTCCCGGCGGGTTACTTGTCGAACGTGAACCCGAAAATGAGTGGCGCGGACGCCGACCTCGGGCCGGGTTGGGGGTGGGCCGTTCAACTGCTTCCGTATGTTGAACAGGACAACGTTTTCCGGCAAATTAACCTGACGTTGCCGATCGAACACCCGTCCCACGTGACCCCCCGGACTCAGGTACTCAGCGTGTTTCGCTGCCCATCGGACTCACCGCCCACTGATCTTTTCAAACCTGTGAACACCACCATTGAAGTCTCGTTCGGCAACTACGCCGGAATGTTCGGCACCAGTGAAGCGGCGGAAAGTCCTGGCACCGGCGAAGGGGTGTTGTTCCGCAACAGTAAAATTCGGATCGAAGACATCACCGATGGAACGAGTGCGACGTGCTTCATTGGCGAACGAAGTAGCGACTTCGTGCTAGGAACCTGGGTCGGGTCCGTGACCGGCGCGGAAGTCCCACCTCGTCGCCCCAGTGCGCTTGGTGCCGAATCCGCGCCGGTGTTGGTCCTCGGACACACGGGGTTAGCCGTCGAAGGGCACACCCCGAATAACCCCAAAAACCACGTCGATGACTTCACCAGTCGGCACACAGGTGGCGTGAACTTCGTGTTCTGCGATGGCTCCGTCCGAATCATCAACAACACGGTGAACCCGGTTGTGTGGCAAGCCGTTGGAACGCGGAACGGTGGGGAAGTGGTTAGCCTCAATTTTTAAGAACTGAGACCGTTCCCCTTTAGTCAGGCCGATTTACTCTCATTTTCAACGCGCCTTTTCTCAGAAACTTCTCAGGCTCAACTCATACGCCCTTCATCGGTCGCGTGCTAATAATCACGCATCATCCCAATTGGGATTCCGCCAACCTTTGCACTTTGATGAACGATGCCACACACCGATCCGCTCTCGCAGTTTTACACGCTCTTCACTGTTGGCGTGGGGCTATTACTTGTGGGGTGCGGCAACGCGCTGATCGGCACGGGAAGTCGCTGGCGCACCCTCACGATTGTCTCGGTCGCCAGTCTCGTTTGTGTCGGCCTTGCGAGCTTG
>JAYSXU010000793.1:0-8394 GCA_043716965.1 Fimbriiglobus sp. | reverse complement strand
CCGATGATCGGAATCCACAGTGTGATGCGGTCCAGGGCGTAGTTCCCCGCCCGGCTCATGCGGATCAACTTCAGCAGCAAGTAAATGCCGACCGGGAACAGCGGGATGAAGTACCAGTACGACGACGTCCAATTCGAGATGCCGATGAGCGTCTTGGTGGCTTGCGGCAGTTGCAGGCCGAACTCGTCGAAGATCTTTTTGAACTTCGGGATAATCATGACCATGATGAACGTCAAGATCGCCACGGCGACGAAGATCACCACCGCCGGGTAGACCATCGCCCCGATGATCTTGGCCTTCAAACTCGCCGCTTTCTCTTTGAACTCCGCGAGCCGTTGGAGAATGATTTCCAACGCCCCGCCTGCCTCCCCGGCGCGAACCATGTTGACGTACAGGCGGTCGAAGCACTTCGGGTGCCGCCCGAACGCTTCGGACAGCGTCATGCCGGATTCCACGTCTTCGACCACGTCGATGAGCGAGTTCTTCAGCACGCCCGGTTTCATCTGTTTTTCGAGAATCCGCAACGACCGCAGCACCGGCAACCCGGCGTCCTGAAGCGTGCTGAACTGCCGCGTGAAGATCGTGAGTGCCTTCTGCGACACGCCACCGATGGTGAACGTCTTGCGGGACTTGCCGGTCTTCTTTTTCTTGCCCTTCTGCCCCTTGCCTTGGACCGCCGTCAGCTTGGTGACGAAGTAGCCCATCGCCTTGATCTTCTGGGAGGCTTCGTCCTCGTTAGCCGCCTCGACAGACTCTTTCACTTCCTGCCCGGAAGTGTTGAGGGCTTCAAACTTGTAGGTCGGCATCGTTCACCAATTCGGAACACGGGTTGTGGAGGTCAAACCGCAAAAACTTAAAGTCTAGCAAAGCCCAGGGACGATCGTCCATGGGCTTTCGGTTGGGTGGTTAGTCGTCCAGCACGGTTTCGCGGACCACTTCGTCCAGTGTGGTCACGCCGTTCAGCAGGGCGATGATGCCGCAATCCCGCAGGCTGGTTGTGCCTTGCTTGCGGGTGTAGTTGCGGATCTGGTCGGTCGAGGCACCGCGACTGACCATGTCCCGCAAGTCGTCGTTCATAATCAGCAGTTCATACAGACCGGTGCGGCCCTTGAACCCGAGGTTGTTGCACTTGTCGCAGCCCTCGCCGTAGAAGAACTTTTTACCCTTAAATTCCTCATACGGGGCGTTCAGTTCCATCACCTGTTCGCGGGTCGGCTCGTAGGGCGTCTTGCAAAGCTGGCACACTTTCCGCACCAACCGTTGGGCCTGAATCGCCTCGACCGTTGCGGTGATGAGGAACGGCTCGACGCCCATGTCCCGGAGGCGGGTGATTGAACTCGGCGCGTCGTTGGTGTGCAAGGTGCTGAACACCAAGTGCCCGGTCAGGGATGCTTGAATCGCAATCTGGGCGGTCTCCAAGTCGCGGATTTCGCCGACGAGGATGATGTCCGGGTCTTGCCGCAAAATCGCCCGCAACGCCGCCGCAAATGTCAGGTCGATTTCGGACTGAATCGGGCACTGAATGATGCCGTCAATTTCATACTCCACGGGGTCTTCCGTGGTGATGAGTTTGGTGTCGATGTCGTTGAGTTCCGAGAGCGCGGAATACAGCGTGGTTGTCTTGCCCGAACCCGTCGGCCCGGTGACGAGGACGATGCCGTTGGGCTTCTTAATCACTTGGCGAAACTGGGCCAGAATATCGGCCGGCATCCCGATTCGACCGAGGTCAAGGCCGACGCTTGACTTGTCCAGCACCCGGATCACCGTGCTTTCCCCGAACAGCGTGGGCAGCACGCTGACCCGCATGTCGATGCGGTTGCCGCCGACGTTCAACTCGATGCGGCCGTCTTGCGGCAGCCGCCGTTCGGCAATGTCGAGGTTCGCCATGACCTTGATGCGGGAAGCAATTGCAGTACCGAGGTGCCGGGGCGGCGGCACCATTTCGTACAGCACGCCGTCGCACTTGTACCGCATCTTGTATTCATCTTCAAACGGCTCGAAGTGAATGTCCGACGCTTGGTCGCGGATGGCCATCAACAACACCATGTTGATGAGCTTGCGGACCGGCGCGGAGTTGGCCATTTCCGCGAGGTCGTCGAGGTCGATACTGGTTTCGCGCTTGCCGGCACCGAGGTTGGCAAAATCGGGGTCGTTCTCCAACGCCTTGATGATGCTCGAAATCGACTCTTCGGCCCCGCCACCGGCTACACTGCTGTACGCCTTTTGCATCAACGCTTGCACGGCGGACGGCGGTGCAAGGACGGCACTGACTTGCGAGATGCCGAGGAAGTTCTTGATGTCGTCGATGGCCTGCAAGTTGTTCGGGTCGGACATCGCCACCGTCAGCGCGCCGCCTTCAAACGACAACGGCACCATCTTGTAAAGTTCGGCCATGTTGAGTGGCACAATCTTGAGCGCTTCGGGCGACGGTTTAATGTCTTCGAGGCTCATCAACTTCATGCCGTGAACTTCCGCCGTCGCGGTCAGCACTTGGTCGTCGTTGACCAGCCCCCGCGAGACCGCAATTTCGGACAGCTTGTTGTTGCTGTTCCGCATTTCCTCGAAGATGTCTTCGAGTTGCAAATCGTCGAGGTAGCCCAAGTCCACCAGCTTCTGGCCGAGTTGCTTGCTGTTGGAATCGACGTGCGCCAAGCGGTTGCGGGGTGGCGCGGGTTTCGGCTTGGGCGCAGCCGGGGCCGCTGGCTTCTGGGCAGCAGGCGCGCCGGGTTTGGCGGCGGGGTTCGGCGCCCCCGGTGGTCTCACGCCGGGTGCTGCAGGTGGCTTCACGCCAGGTGTTCCCGGTGCGGTCGGCCGTGGTGTAGGCGCCCCACCGGCGGGTGGCTTGACGCCGGGCTTCGCGCCGGGTGTCGCGCCGGGTGTCGCGCCGGGTGACGGGGGAGCCGGTGGCTTCGCACCGGGTATGGGCGAGCCAGCGCTCTTCGCGCCGGGTTGGGGCGGTGCGAGGGCGGGCTTCTTCGGGTCGTTTGGAGGAACGGTGGACATTGTTCGCTTGGCCTCGGTTCGGGGTGCTGGGTCGGGTAACTCAACCGCGACAGGTGTGGCGGGAATCGCACCGATACCTCATCCGTTATGCTTGTGATGCTATGCTTGTCATGCGGGGCCTGCGGAGTGTTTCCCCGCAGGCGGTCCGGGCTGATCGTTACTTCCCTTTGCGACGGGGGCGACGATCTTCATCGTCTTCTTCCTCTTCGTCATCGACTTCATCGTCCTCGTCGTCGTCGCCGCCTTCGTCCTCTTCGTCTTCGAGCGAGCCGCGTTCGGCCATCGCAATTTTGCCGGCGAGTTCGGCGGGTTTGGACGCCTTCAGAAGCACTTCTTCTTTGTCGCAAAGCCCTTCCTTCCAGAGGCGGAAGAGCGATTCGTCCAGCAAGAACATCCCGTCTTTGCGGCCCGTCTGAATCGAGGAGTCGATTCGGTAGACCTTGTTTTCGCGGATCAAGTTTTGAATCGCGGGGGTCACGACCATCATTTCGTAAGCCGCGATCACGCCGTCCGGTTTCTTCGGCAACAACGCTTGCGACAACACCCCGATGAGTGCGGTCGAAAGTTGCGTCCGCACCTGAGCTTGTTGCTCTTGGGGGAACACGTCGATGATCCGGTTCACCGTGGACGCCGCACCAGACGTGTGCAGCGTACCGAACACGATGTGCCCGGTTTCGGCGGCTTCAATGGCGGCGTGGATCGTTTCCAAGTCACGCATTTCACCGACCAGAATCACGTCCGGGTCCATCCGCAACGCCCGCCGAATGCCTTCCTTAAACTCCGGCACGTCCACGCCGATTTCCCGCTGGTTCACCGTACACTTGATGTGCTTGTGGTAATACTCGATCGGGTCTTCCAGCGTGATAATGTGCCGGTCGTAGTTGTTGTTGATGAAGTTCACCATCGACGCCAAACTCGTCGTCTTGCCGGACCCCGTCGGGCCGGTCACCAACAACAGCCCCCGTGGGCGAACAATCAGGGAGCGGATCGCTTCCGGCATCCGCAAGATTTCAAACGAAAGAAACTGGCTCGGAATCCGCCGCAACACCATGCCGATGGTGCCACGTTGTTTGAAAATCGCAACCCGGAACCGAACGCCATCGGTGTATTCGATGGCAAAGTCGGCCCCCCCTTTTTGCTGCAACTCTTGTTGGCAGCGGTCGGGGGTGATCGACTTCATGAGGCCAGCGGTATCGTCGCTGTCCAAGATTTTGGCGTCAAGCTTCCGCATCCGCCCGCCGTGGCGAACGACGGGGGGTTGTCCGACACTGATGTGTAAATCGCTGGCCTTCAGTTGGATCACTGTTGACAGCAACTTTTCCATTGCAACAGTTGCCACAGTCGAGACCTCGGCTGGGGGCACGCGGTTGAGTCAGACGAGAACCTAGGATCCGACAGGACTCAATGCCCCTGACGTCCCATTATCCCGCGATCAACCCCAGTGCCAAAAATACAGGAAAGAAACCCGGCCTCGTCGCCAAAACGACCAGACCACGATTAGACAGCTTAACGGCCTCTGGGATCAGTCCCGGACGGCCACATCATGCCAACCATTGGCTATTACCAATACCTGAATGATTGTCGCCTTCAAGTTCTCACTACCGAGAAAGCACACGGAACCTCATAGGCTTCCCGTGTGCGTCATTCTCACACTATCATTATGAATCCGTAGCTCGTTGTGCGACCGGGATTTGAGGTCACGAACCCGGTCGCCGATTCGAGGTTATGTACCGACTTCCAGGAGTTCGGCGTGGCAAGTTGACAGCACTTCCTCCACAGTGGTAATTCCCTTAAGTGATTTCTGGACACCATCTTCCAGCAATGTTCGCATCCCGCCGGCCCTGGCTTTGCGGCGTAGTTCTTGCGTTGGTGCGAGCGCAAAAGTTAACTCACGGAGTTGGGAGTTCATACGCATCAATTCCGTGATCGCAACACGGCCCCGGAACCCACCCTGACGGCAATGGGTGCAACCTTTTCCTTTCATGAATGTGGCCCTGGCTTTCATCTCATCGGTGATGCCCGCCGCGCGGAGTTGTTCATCAGGTGGAGTGTACGGTTCGCGGCATTTCGGGCAGTTCACCCGAACTAATCGCTGGCCCATGATGGCAATCACGGAGCTGGCAATCAAGAAGGGCGGCACACCAATATCGACCAACCGTGTCACAGCACTGGGCGCATCGTTCGTGTGTAACGTACTGAAAACCAAGTGTCCGGTTAAGGAAGCTTGAACAGCGATCTCGGCGGTTTCCTTATCTCGAATCTCACCGACCAGAATAATGTTCGGTGCCTGTCGTAACATCGCCCGGATAATTCGAGCAAAGTTCAGCCCAATATTGTGTCTGACCTCCACTTGGTTAATGCCGGGCAGGTAGTATTCAACCGGGTCTTCAGCCGTGATAATCTTCCGGTCCGGTCGGTTCAGTTCGTTCAACGCAGCGTACAGGGTCGTGGTCTTACCGGACCCGGTCGGGCCAGTCACGAGAAAAATCCCGTTCGGGCGTTTGATGATGTTCTGGAATCGCAGATAGTCTTCTTCGCTGAACCCCAGATCGCGGATGCCGACCATGATGTTCCCGCGATCGAGAATCCGCATCACCGCAGACTGCCCGTGAACAGTGGGTAGCATACTCACGCGAAGGTCGAAGTGCTTTCCGCCCACCGTCATCTTGATCCGACCGTCCTGGGGCCGCCGTTTCTCGCTAATGTCGATGCTGCCCATGATCTTGATCCGCGACAACATCGCCGAGAGCAATCGGCGGGGTGCGGCATCGCGTTCGACCAACACGCCGTCGATCCGGTACCGAATGCGGATTCGGTCCCCGAACGGCTCGATGTGAATGTCTGACGCTCGTGTGGCGACCCCTTCCGAGATGAGCAAGTTCACCAACTTCACAACCGGGGCATCGGATTCGTCCGCGTTCGCCATCGACCCGGCGGCTTCGGTCTTGGTGAACTCGATGGCCGTGTCTGTGAACTCGACGAGCATGGAGTCAACCGATTCGGTCTCGGTCTGACCGTAGTTCCGGTTAATCGCTTCCTGAATCTGTTCTTGAACCGCCAGGACCGGCTGGATTTCCTTGTTCAGAATGAACTGAAGTTTCTGCATCGCCTCGTAGTTGCTCGGGTCCGCCGTAATGAGCTTCAGCGTGTTCCCTTCGAGTGAAAGCGGCAGGACGAGGTTTTCGCGGGCCACCGATTCCGGTACGAGTTCGATGACCGCCTTCGGAATCTCCAGCGTCGTTAAATCAACGAACTGAACGTTATGAAACTCGGCCATCGCCGCGACCGATTCGGTCGGCGTGGAGTAGTTGAGCTTCCCCAGGGCGTCCTGGAGTTTGATCCCCGTCGAGCTAGCGAGGCTCACCGCCTCGTCTAACTGTTCGGGACTGAGAATTTTCTTCCGGAGCAAAATGTCCGTGAAGTCACCGCGGGCCTTGGCCATGACGGCCTCCCTCTAAGAGGTAAAACAGTGGGTTGAGCAATTCAAATCGAGTCATGTCCGGTGGCGTTGTACGCTGGTCGTTCGCCGATGGTGGGATGGGAATCGGCGAAGCAATCATCGTGGAGGACTGTGAAGTACGCTGGGCCAGACAAGGGTGATGAATACTAACTGAAATTCTACCAGACTCTGGGGGCGATGCTGCAAGAGAAAATTCCCAATGTGACGCGCTTTCGGGGCAAGTTCCCACTGCATACCAGCGCCAGCAGTTAGAAGCCGTTGCTTGCCAAGTGGGGATGCGGTCTGTTCAACACACTCTACGCCGCCGGTTCGATGCGGTAAGTGTTCAGTGAACTTCACGAAACAGGTGACGCATGGCTCGATACTGCTGGACCGTGATTGCCATCCTTGGTGTGGTGCTACTGCCTAGCATCGGGTTGGCCCAAGCGGACCCCGCGAAGCCGCTGACCCGGATCGCCTTCGGGTCGTGTGCCAATCAAGACAAGCCGTTGCCGATCTATGAAAAAATCGCGGACGCCAAGCCGGAACTGTTGCTGCTACTCGGCGACACAATATACGCGGACCTCGAACGGTCCCGCAAAGTGACGACCGCTGTCATTCAAGAAAAGTACGAGACACTCGCCAAGCTTCCCGGCTGGCAGCGGTTAAAAGCCACCTGCCCGATGCTGGCCACGTGGGACGACCACGATTACGGCAAAAACGACGCGGGCGTCGAATGGCCGTTGAAAGACGAGTCGCAAAAGCTCTTCCACGACTTCTTCGGCACCCCAGCCGATTCCCGGCGTCGCTCCCAGAAGGGTGTCTACTCGGCAACCACGTTCGGCCCGGTCGGGAAACGGACGCAAATCATCTTGTTGGACACCCGGTATTTCCGCAGCAAGTTGAAATCCGGTTCGCCGCAAACCATCGCACCCTACGGCCTGATCCGCACACCCTATGTGCCGAACACCGACGCGGATGCCACGATGCTGGGGGACGACCAGTGGAAGTGGCTCGAAGCACAACTCAAGGAACCCGCCGATTTGCGGTTGTTGTGTTCGAGTATTCAAGTCATCTCCGAAGAACACCCGTTCGAGAAGTGGGGCAACATGCCCGCCGAACGCAACCGTCTGTTCAAACTCATTCAAGATACGAAGGCCAGTGGTGTCGTGATCCTCAGTGGCGATCGGCACCTGGGGGAATTGTCACTCACCACCCATGCCATCGGTTACCCGCTTTACGACCTGACCAGTAGTGGCTTCAATCAAGGCGCGCCGAAATGGCGTGAGCAAGAAAAGAACAAGCACCGCGTCTCGTCGATGCCCTACGGCGACCACTTCGGCTTCATCACACTCGACTGGAGCGACGACCCCACCGTCAGTCTGCAGTTGCGTGACGACCAAGGGGAAATCACACTCCGGCAAAAGTTCCCGATCAGTTTGTTGCAAGCCAAAGACAAACCGAATGACGCCGAACCGCCCAAAGAGCAACCGAAACTACCCCCCGGCGTGCTGACCCCCGCCGAAGCGATCAAGAAAGTGGGCGAAGTCGTCACGGTACAATTCGTCGTGAAAGGTGGCCGGGCAGTGAACAACGGCAAGCGAATTCTGATGAACTCCGACACCGACTTCCGCAGCAAGGAGAACTTCACAGTCGTGTTGAACGAAAAAGGCATGACCGACAAGCACGAGAAGGCGACCTACGACACGTTCAAGGACAAAACCATCCGAGCCAAAGGCAAAGTGACGGTCTACAAAGACAGCCCGCAAATCCAAATCGACGAAGCTAAAGACCTGGAAATCATCGAAGAGAAGAAGTAGGCCGTGTTGATTCGAGTTCATCGCCGCTTGGCCTTGATTCGTTCTAGCGGAGCCAAATTGTCATCCCCGCGAACATCGCCAGACTGAGGTAGTTCCGACCCGTCTTCTCGTACCGCGTTGCCACCCGGCGGA
>JAYSXU010000792.1:0-2835 GCA_043716965.1 Fimbriiglobus sp. | reverse complement strand
GGCTCTCCGTGCCCTCTGTGATGAAAATTCTTGATCGAATCAAGTTGTTTGGTCATCGACCCATCCTTGCCAACCCCGCGAACAGATCGCATCATGGCAACATCCTCTCGCGCAATCATACCCCACGCACAGGCTCCCACTATGCACGCTTCACGCTTATTAACGTCTCTTCTTGGACTGATTCTTGCGATTCCACTTTTTGCAGCGGACCCGCCGAAGTCGAACAAGGAAGTCGTCATCACCGACGCGGCCTTGCAGATTCAGCGCGAAGCGTTGTTGATTGACGGACACAACGATTTGCCGTGGGCACTACGACAAAAAGCGAACTCGTCGTTCCGTGATCTCGACTTACTACGACCGCAACCGAAGTTCCACACCGACATTCCACGGCTAAAAAAGGGTGGCGTCGGTGCGCAATTTTGGTCGGCGTATGTTCCCGTTGATACTGCCAAGAAGGGCGCTGCGGTGACGACCACGTTGGAACAAATTGATGTCATTCACCGCATGGTGAAACGCTACCCGAACGATTTTGAAATGGCCTACGGCACCGACGACATTGTGCGGATTCGCAAGGCGGGGAAAATCGCCTCGCTCATCGGCGTCGAAGGCGGGCACTCGATGGACAACTCGCTTGGGGTGTTGCGGATGTACTACCAACTGGGTGTTCGCTACATGACGCTCACCCATTCCGAATCGCTCGATTGGGCCGACTCGGCGACGGACAAGCCGAAGTCCGGCGGACTATCGGCGTTCGGCGAACAGGTAATTCAGGAGATGAACTCGCTCGGCATGTTGGTGGACATCTCGCACGTCTCGCCGGACACGATGAAGGCGACATTGAAAGTTACGAAAGCTCCGGTGATTTTCTCGCACTCCTCCGCACGGGCTTTGGCCGACCACCCGCGTAACGTCCCGGACGACGTGTTGAAGTTGGTGAAGGAAAACAACGGCGTCGTGATGGTTAACTTCTTCTCCGGGTTCATCGTCCCGGAAGGCGCCCGTGCGATGCGGAAGATGTTCGACGTGTCGCGGGAGCTGAAGAAGAAGTACCCGGACGAGAAG
Organism: Fimbriiglobus sp.; assembly: GCA_043716965.1. Lineage (GTDB taxonomy): Bacteria > Planctomycetota > Planctomycetia > Gemmatales > Gemmataceae > Fimbriiglobus. Next base: position 1,773 of record JAYSXU010000792.1, on the reverse strand, counting down.
CAGTACGAAGAAGCCCTTCGCCAGTGGGTTCGGGAAAACGATTACCCGGCGGGTACGGTTCACTCCATCGTCGATCACATCGAGCAAATCGTAAAAGTCGCGGGCATCGACCACGTCGGGCTTGGCTCCGATTACGACGGCATCACGCGGGTACCGGCCCAGATGGACGACGTGTCATGTTACCCGTTTATCACGCAAGAATTGCTGAATCGGGGGTACAAGAAGGACGCCATTTTGAAGATTCTTGGCGGCAACCTCATGCGAGTGTTCCGCGACGCCGAACGGGTGTCCCGCGAACTCAACGGTGGGAAATGATTAGTCCCGAACACCAATGTGCCCAATTATGAATCCTCGAAAGCCGATCCTGATCGAAGTTGCGATCGAAACACCCGATGATGCTGTCGCGGCCCAATCGGGTGCCGCCGATCGTTTGGAATTGTGTTCCGCACTGGACCTCGGTGGCTTGACGCCGACGATTGGAACTTATCTGGAAGTGCGTGCGAAAACTCGGCTACCCGTCTTCGTGATGATCCGATCCCGTGGTGGGGACTTCGTCTATTCCGAGTCTGAAATCGCAGTCATGTTGCGGGACGTTGAACTGTTTTTGCCCCACCATCCGGACGGGTTCGTGTTTGGTGCCCTTCAGCCAACCGGGCAAATCGACGCGGCGAACTGTGCGGAGTTACTGCTTCGTGCGAATGGGAAGCCGTGCGTGTTCCACCGGGCGTTCGACCGGACTCCAGACGCGCGGGAGGCATTGGAGCAAATCATTGCACTTGGCTTTCAACGGGTGCTGACCAGCGGCCGTGAACGGTTAGCGTTAACCGGGTCACCGGAAATCGCCAAGCTCGTCAAACTCGCGGACGGTCGAATCGAGATTCTGCCGTGCGGCCATGTGCGGGCGAAATCGGCCGTCGAAATTATCAAGCTGACGGACTGCACGCAAATTCATGCTTCGTTTGCAGAACCAATCCCGGAACATACCGGACGCGGCTACCGTGGCTATACCCAACGCTGTCGTACCAGTGGATCGGAGCTGATCGCCACGAGACAGGTTCTGGACATGTACTCGCTCGGTCTGGACTAAAGCGCTTCCGGGTTGTGCCGTACAATCGCGCCTTCCACGAGATAAATGACGTCTTCCGCAATGTTCGTGGTGTGGTCCGCGATCCGCTCCAAGTGCCGTACCGCCGTGAACAACGATAGCCCTGGTTCGATCCATTCGGCGGATTGCTTCATGTTGGCAATCAATTCTTGAATGATGAGGGCGTTGTCGTTGTCCACTTCATCGTCCATCTTGATGACGGCCCGCGCGATGTTCGCGTCGTTGTGCATGAACGAGTTCAAACTCTCCCGGACCATGCCGGCCGCCCGTTGCGTCATGGTGCGAATCCGATTCGGGATGGGGACGTAAGGCATCTTCGCCAGTTGCACCGCCCGCTCCGCGATGCCAACGGCGAGATCGCCCATGCGTTCCAAGTCAGTCGAGATCAGCAGCACCGCACTCACCCGGCGCAAGTCCCCGGCCACCGGCTGATGGAGCGCCAAGATTTTGAGGCACTCTTCTTGCACCTCGTTCTCCAGGCGATCAATTTCAACGTCGCCCGCAATGGCTTTGAGGGCGGTTGCGGGGTCACGATTTTGCAACGCTTCCGTGGCGTGAAAAATGGCCTCTTCGACGCCACTGGCCATCGTCACGATGGCGTGCTGCAACTTTTCCAAATCGCGTTGCATATGTTTAGACACAAACAAGTCCCCCTCGTTGGGAAGAAG
>JAYSXU010000791.1:0-8417 GCA_043716965.1 Fimbriiglobus sp. | reverse complement strand
AGCGTTGAGCAATCGCGTGCCTTCTGCGAATTTCGTGCGTGGTGCGACCGTCACCGGGACCACGCGAATGTTCCACTGGTTTAATACCGCAACTGCCGGTTCGTGCCCGGTACGGACCGGCACCACGAGTCGCAGATCGACGTGCGCCGCTACGTGTTTCAACAAGTGAAACGTTCGCAAATGACCACCGGAATCCAGTGGCCAGGGGAGTTCACTGGTTACAGCGAGAACTTTCATGATACTTCCGCAAGTCTTCGGAATTCGCGCCGGAACTAACCGCGATACGGAGCTATCTTAGGTTATGAATTGCGGCATTACGCCCCACCGCAATCACAGAGATGCCAATGCCACTGAGTGTTCCGCTTCGATTTTGGTCTGCTGAACCGTGCCCGCGACGTGGTGAACCCGTGACAGTCGGCATCCCCTGGCCCCGTGGGGCCGTGCAAGATGCCAAGTCATTTGAATTGGTCCATGCCGATGGTTCGTCGCAGGTTCTCCAAACAAACGTCCTCGATCGCTGGCCCGATGGCAGCGTTCGTTGGTGCCTGTTCGACTTCCTGGCAACGTGGGATGGCAAGAGTTCGGAGAGCGGGTACCGCATCGAAGTGGGGAAGAAAAGCAATACGATTGGTCAAGCAATACGCATCGAGCAACCGGCGGGGTGTATCAGTGTGACATCTCACCAACAGACCTTCACCACGAGTATTGACCGGCGGTTTCCACTCGATGAAGTTTCGCTTGAGATTCAAGAACCCCATCAGAGCGAACCGGTATCTCTTCGCACCGAGGAGATGGACGTCCGCGAGCAAGGACCGATCCGCGTTCGGGTGAACGCCGAAGGCACCGCGTGGCCGAACCCCCACCTGATGGCCCTGGCGGATGTTGATTACTTCGCAGGGACTTCGGTTTTGCGTGTGCAACTCACGCTTCGCAACACGATGCCGGCGGACCACCCCGGTGGCAACTGGGACTTGGGCACCCACGGTGCGATTTCGTTAAAGTCCGCGTCGATTGTTATTAAGCCGGCCAGTCCCGTTTCTGAAACTGTGCGGTACTCCACCGAACGGACGCGCACGTTCCAAACCGCGTCGAAACCCGTGCAGATTCACCAGGAATCGAGCGGTGGGGAAAACTGGCAGAGTCGGAATCACATCAACGCTCAGCGTGAAGTGCCGCTGCAATACCGTGGCTACAAAACGAAAATCGACCATGCCGTGTCCGCATCGGGCAACCGTGCCACGCCGATTGTCGTTCTCGGGAATCCCGCGCAATTCCTCGGGGTGACGATGCCCTACTTTTGGGAAAACTTCCCCAAGGGGATCGAGACGACCAACGGTGAATTGCGACTGCACCTCTTGCCCGCCGAGTCGGCCCACGGCCACGAGTTGCAAGGCGGCGAGCAGAAAACGCACGTTTTTTACGTGAGCTTCGGCCAAGACACGATCACCGACGACCCGATGGTCTGGTGCCGCAGTCCGCTGGTGGTATCGACCTCGCCGGAGTGGTACGCCTCAACCGGCGTTGTCCCGTACTTGACGCCCAAAACGGCTCATTCCAAAGAAAAGCACGAGAGCCTTGTCGAGCAAGCCATCTGTGGACCCGATACGTTTTTGACGAAGCGGGAAACGATCGACGAGTACGGCTGGCGAAACTTCGGGGACATTTACAGCGATCACGAAGCCGTGTTTCACCCCGGCCCCACGCCATTGATTTCGCATTACAACAACCAGTACGACTGCATCGCTGCCTTCGCGCAGCAGTTTCTACGGAGTGGCGATTACCGTTGGTACACGCAGATGATCGAGTCCGCCGATCACACCGTGGACATCGACATTTATCACACCGATCACGACAAGGTTGCCTACAATCGCGGCCTCTTCTGGCACACCTACCACTACGCCGATGCGGACACCGGCACGCACCGCAGTTACCCCAAGGTGTTGCGTACAGGTGGACACTTCGAGAGTGGCCAAGACCTGGAAAAGATGGGCGAAACCGGCGCGAAGCTCAAGAAAATCCTCGCTGTCGGCGGCGGCCCGGCGGGGTCGCACAACTACAACTCCGGCTTGATGCTCGCCTACTACCTCACCGGCAACACGTTGTACCGTGACAACGCCATCGGCTTGGCCGACTTCGTCATCAAAATCGACGACCCCGGTTGGACCGTCTTCCGCTGGCTGTCGCGGGAGCACACCGGGTTGGCCACCGAATCCAACGACGGTTACCACGGCCCAGGCCGCGCGGCGGGTAACTCCATCCTGGCGTTACTTGTCGGGCACCAACTGACGGGTGATGAAAAGTACCTCGTGAAGTGCGATGCGATTATCCGCCGTGCCGTTCACCCGATGCAGAATCTCGAACGGCTCGATTTGCTCAACGCCGAGTTGCGTTGGTTCTACACGATGACCCTCCAAGCACTCGGGGTCTACCTCGACTACAAAGCCGAACTCGGGCAACTGGACCGCATGTACGGGTATGCCCAACTCACACTGTTGCACTTCGCCAAGTGGATGGCAACGCACGAACGACCGATCCTGGACAAGCCCGAAGAACTGCAATACCCCACCGAAAGTTGGCCGGCACAGGACATCCGCAAAGTCGAAGTGTTCAACTTCGCCGCGAAACATGCCAGTGGCGAGGACAAGTCGAAGTACCTCGAACGAGCGAACTGGTTCTTCAAAACCAGTGTCGATGCCCTCGATCAATTCCCGACGAAATCGCTGTGCCGTCCGGTCGTGCTGATGATGCGCTACGGGTGGTCCCATGCGTGGTCGCAATCACACCCCACTGCATCCGCACCGAAGCCAACAGTCGCAGTCAAGGCAGACGAATTCGGCACGTGGACCCACTTCGTACCCCAAAAAGCCAAGGCGATGAAACGGGCGAAAATGTTGGTCGTTCTCGGCGTGCTGGTCGCCATCGTACTGTTTTGCGTGCTGGTCTGGTGGCTCTTCATCGCCAGATGAAATGGTAGCGATGGCTTTGGCATTCCCGGCGAACCGGCGACGTTAGTCGCCTGGGTAAGAACCTGACACCCGCTTGTGGTAGCCCACCCAGCAGCTTACGCAGCCGGTTCGCCGGGATCTGAAGGCACACCCATTCGGGTGATCCGGGCTACAATAGTTGCGGTTATTGGATTACAAGCATCGGCGACATCCCCAATCCTTCGGGCTGGAACAGGTTTATGCGATTCAACTACGCGATGCTCGAAGCCGCACAAAAGGTTCCCGGCAAGCCCCGTCACAAAACCCGCACCGTGGTCGTGGGTGGCGTGGCGATTGGTGGCGACAACCCGATTCGCGTGCAGTCGATGACGACGACGGACACGTTTGATGTTGCCGGCACGGTCAAGCAGATTCACGCACTCGAAGAAGCCGGTTGCGAATTGGTGCGGGTGACGGTGCCCAAGCCCGAAGACGCGGGCGCACTTTCGGAGATCCGCAACCAGATCGGGATTCCGCTGATTTGTGACATTCACTTCGATTACAAGATGGCCCTTGCCGCCCTTGACCACCCGGTGGATAAAATCCGCATCAACCCCGGCAACATCGGCAACGCGGACCGCTTCCGCCAAGTCGTTCGCAAGGCGAAGGACAAAGGCATCCCGATGCGGATCGGCGTTAACGCGGGGTCGCTGGAAAAAGAACTGGTCGAAAAGTACGGCTTCCCGTGCCCGCCCGCCATCGTCGAATCGGCGTTGCGGTCCATCGAGATTGCCGAGAGCGAAGGCTACCACGATATCATCGTCTCGGTGAAGTCGTCCGATACGCTCGTGGCGAGCGAATCGTACCGCTTGTTCGCCCAACTAGCGGACTACCCCACGCACATCGGCATCACCGAAGCGGGTAAGCCGCCGTATGCGGTGACCAAGTCAGCAGCGGGACTCGCACCGATTTTGCTCGACGGAATTGGCGACACGATCCGCATCAGCTTGCTCGGTGATCCCGTTCCCGAAATTGCCGCTGCGTTTGACATTCTCCAAGCCACCCAACGCCGGGTTCGTCGCCCCGAAATCATCGCGTGCCCCACCTGTGGCCGACTGGCGATCGACCTCGAAAAGATTATCGCAGAACTGGAACAACGTCTCGAAGGCAAACGGCTGCCGGTGAAAATCAGCGTGTTGGGGTGTGTGGTCAACGGCCCCGGCGAAGCCCGTGAAGCCGACATCGGCATCGCCGCCGGCAACGGCAAAGGCATGATCTTCCGTAACGGCGAAATCATTCGCCGCGTCGATGAAAAGGACATTGTCGATGCGCTGATGGAAGAAGTGGCCTATTGGGAATCGACCAACCAACACAAGATACCGAAGCCGGAAGCAGAAAAGTCGGGGCGGAAGAAACTGCCGTTGGTGGTGTGATGGGCATCAACGGGAACGGGCCGCGTCACGGTTGACACGACCCGTTCTTCAATCATCGACATCACTTCGCGGCGAGTTCTTTCTTGATCGCGGCCGTCACTTTTTCTGACGTGGGTTCATCACCCGATTTGAACCGTGCAACGACTTCGCCGTTGCGACCGATCAGGAACTTCTCGAAGTTCCAGCCGATTTCGCCTGCGAAACTCGGGTTGGTCTCTTTCTCAGTTAGGAACTTGTACAGCGCGGCTTTGTCATCGCCTTTGACGACGACTTTCGCCATCATCGGGAACGTGACCTTGTACTTCGATTGGCAAAACTTCAGGATGTCCGCGTTGGTGCCGGGTTCTTGTTTACCGAATTCGTTGGCCGGCACACCGATCACGACCAAGCCGTCCTTGCCGTGTTTCTCGTACAGGTCTTGCAAGCCGTTGTACTGCGGCGTGTAACCGCACTGGCTCGCCACGTTGACGAACAACACTACTTTGCCTTTGAATTGGCTCAGCTCGACATCTTTCTCGTTGATGTCTTTCAACGTAAATTGCAGCGGACCACTCATTTTGGAACCCTTTGCGGAATCATCGTTAATGACAAACCCAGCAGTGCCAAACCCGGTGATGGCCAACGCCATGCACGCGGCTAACAAAGCAAATCGCGTAACAGTCATCGAAAACCTCCCGGTGGGTGTGAATACTGCTTTCATCTTAGGCACCGGAACAGCGTGTGAAACGAAAGATCCGCATTTTACGGCGAAAGTCGTTCTTTCACCCAACCGCTTGGCGTGCGACGAAAGCGGATGCGGTCGTGTAACCGACTCGGGCGGCCTTGCCAGAATTCGACCACGTCCGGGACCACACGATAACCGCCCCAATGCGGCGGGCGGGGGACTTGGCCGTCGGCATACTTGGCGACCAGCTCCGCTTGTTCGCGCTCAATAATCTCTCGACCACTGATGACATCGCTTTGTCGGGATGCCCACGCACCAAGGCGACTGCCCAGTGGGCGGATGTGATAATACTCATCGGATTCTTGCGGCGTCACTTTGTAAATCGTGCCTTCAACTCGAACTTGGCGTTCAAAGGCGTGCCACAAAAATACCAGTGCGGCAAACGGGTTCGCGGCAATTTCCCGGCCCTTGCGGCTGTCGTAATTCGAGAAGAACGTGAACCCGCGTGCGTCAATCCCCTTCAACAACACAACCCGTGCCGACGGCTTCCCGTCCGGCGTAGCCGTCGCCAATGTCATGGCATTTGGCTCGGACAACTCCGCTTGAAGAGCGGCTTGGAACCAGGCTTGAAACAACGCAATCGGGTCATCCCCGGCTTCCGCCTCCGACAGCCCGCCGTGGGTGTAATCTTTCCGCAAATCAGCAACCGACTTCATGCCCACTCCCCATTCATTTAGAAACCGCGCCAACAGAACTCTTCGACGACTCTAAACCCGCGTGGTTCTCAGACGTGACGGTGTACGTCGCGTCCGCCGTGCCGTCGATGTCGGTATACCCGAACCGAACCGCTTTCGGTTCGGGTTCGTCACCGTAGTTCCAAATCTGCACGAAGCCGTTGGGGTTGCCTTTCGACTTATCCGAACCGACCGTGGCGATTTTTTTACCGTCGCGGTACACGTGGAAGGCCTTCAACCCCGATTCGAGGTCGGCAGCGGCTTGCCACTTCAGTGACACACCCGTGTCATTTTTTGTAGCAACCACCTGAGTCGGGGCCGGTGGCGGTGTCGTGTCTTTCACGGTGCCGGTCTGGCAATACTCCACCCACTTTTTGGCGAACGCTTCACCGGGTAACCAACAGAGGCTCTGTTGGTCGCCCGGCGCGGTGAGGTGGGACTGAATTCTCAACGTTTTCAGGTCGCCGACCCACTGCGGGTGGAGCGGTAACAACTTGCCCGCGCCGTTGGCTGGAAGGCGCTCCGTCAGCATCTGATCGAAAAACGGGACCGCCAGGGTTCGATTCTCGCGGCAATCGTGGCTACTTTTCGGATCGACCGCAATCGCCCACAGTGCCCCTTTCGGACGGTACGTCTCGAAGGCTTTCACGCTGTTCTTGTGGACCGATTCAAACCGCCCGACTTTCTCCCCCTCGCCGTAGTTGAAGACGATCGGCACGAGCAGGGCCGCGTCCGTGTATTCCGTCACGGCTTGGGACCGTGCCCACACCGCCACGACCCGGTCCGGGTGCCGATTCGCCATGTGACACGCCCACATCGACCCGCCGGAATGCCCCCAGATCGCCCACGGCGCCTGTTCCAATTCCGGGTGTTGACTCGTCACGGAGAAGCGTTTGAGGGCTTCCAAAAAGGCTCGCTCGGTGCCGTTCTTCGGGTCGAACCACTCCGCACACTCTTTGTGGTATTGGTACCACGGTCCCAGGAGGGCCGCGTCATGTTTCTTCGCCAGCGCCTGCCATTGCAAGTCGTCCGAGTGGTCGCTGCCGTTCCGCCCGCACCCGTGTTGTCGGACGATGACGGCCCGGACCGTCTTCACCCCGTCCGGAATCCAGATGCGAAAGTCGGCGGACTTGTATTTCTCACCGTCCTTGGGTGGTAACGAAAGGTCATAGCTTTCGGCTCGGCTCAATGACGTGGCGACGGCGACAACGGACAGGATTAAAACGGCACGCATGAGTGGGTCTCGATTGGGAAGTGATGCAATCGAACACTATAACCGATCGCGTACCCGACCGCTACCACGTCGGTAGCGGGCTAAACCTGTGAGGCATACTTTGTCGTGTCACGGGCACGGGTTGAAAAGTGCCACGCCGTGCTTCCGCAACTAGAAATTGCACCAAAACTGTGTCAGGTCGAAGATGCCCGTCACGCTGAACTGCCCAAAAACCAAGTGCGAAGGTGAGACTTGAACCACTACGCCCTTTCGAGCGACAGAACCTAAATCAGTCCTGTCCGGTTAACAGTTAAGCAATTTGACGCAACCTGTCTACCACTTTGGGCTTTCGACCAATTCTTAGCGCGCACGACATCGGTGTGATCGGTCACAATCCACCCCAGACTCTTTCTCACTTGGCGGTGGAGTGCGTTTCATGGACACGGGTTCGTTGGTCTTCGCCCAGTTGATGGCGTTCCTGCCGCGGCACGATTTCAACGCTTGTCCGTCACTACGACGGCGACCACCGGCTGCGGGGATTCTCTTGCCGCGATCAGTTTCTCCGCCTCGCCTTCGCCCAACTCACCTTCCGCGAAAGCCTCCGCGACATCGAAACGTGCCTCCGCGCCGTCCCGCCCAAGCTCTATCACGCCGGCTTCCGAGGTGCCATCGCCCGCAGCACTTTGGCCGACGCCAATCGTGTTCACGACTGGCGGATCTTTGCCGACTTCGTGATTTGACCATTGTGCTGGCGGGTGTGAGTACGTCGCAATTGTATCCGATTCCACTGCGACGGGTCGCAGTGTACGATGTCGAACGCCGACGACTTGTGTTCCTAACCAACAACTTCGACCTCCCGGCCGGAACCATCGCCCAACTGTATCAGTGTCGCTGGTAGGTGGAACTGTTCTTCAAGTGGATCAAACAGAACCTGCGGATCAAGACGTTCTACGGGACGAGCGAGAACGCGGTGAAGACCCAGATTTGGATTGCGATGAGCGTCTACGTTCTGATTTCAATTATTCGCAAGGAACTCAAGAGCGAACGAACCCTTAGTGAACTTTTACAAATTCTCAGCCTGATCCTGTTCGAGAATACTCCGCTAATTCAAGCGTTTTCGCTACCAATCTCACAAGGGCCAGAAAAAACGCATCATAAACAGCGGTCGTTGTTCGACTTATAGGCGGACAGTTCTGATCTGTATAGTCTCCAATAACAAAACGACGCATCACGCCATTTGGGTCGGTGTGGCGGGCGGTCCCCTTTATCAATTCGACCAAACGACTATAAAAGTGAGTGTCAAGTTCTTGAGCCTTGTGATAAAATACACAGGTTGATGATTATGACTGATATAGGAGTTACGCAGTCGCGGTGTTTGGCGTGCGGTAGATTGGGGTCGTTCGATACGCGCGGATGGCATCCTGGACGATCTGCCACTTTGCGGTCAAC
>JAYSXU010000080.1:0-6132 GCA_043716965.1 Fimbriiglobus sp. | reverse complement strand
CAGGCGACTGTCGTCGCCGGTTCGATGGGCACCCCGGCGACGGCCGGAACCGGCGGAACGTCGTTGTTCAATCTGATAGACGAATGAAGTAACGTTTGGTAAGAAGAAACCTTCCCCAGGCCCAGGTAGGTACTGTTTCTTCCTACCAAGAGGTCGGTTCTTCGCAGGAAGAAACAGTACCTACCCCACTAGAAGGGGGTAGTTCTTCCAGCTACGACCGATTCCAGCTAGTCCGTTTTCACTAGCCAATACTTCGTCGTCCGTCCTTTCCCGCCTCTAATCTTCTTCCACAACTACCCGCACCCGTCCTCCAACACCGCCTCGTACTGTCTCATGTTTAATTGAACGTCTTTGTGTACCTGTTGTCCTTCCTGCGGTTGACGCCATTCTGCGCAAACTGTTACAACTCGTCGCTGAACTGCTTAATCTCCCGGAGCTATGCCCTTGGCGTTGCCTGTTGCCACGTACCATTCCATCATTCACGGCGACCGCCGCGGGGTAGGTGCGGCTGTGGTGCGGGCGGGGTTGTGGTGGGCACGCGGGCCGTATGGCGTGGGCGTGTGGGTGCGGAATCGGTTGTTTGATCGCGGCTACTCGCAAGCAATCCGGGTGCCGGTGCCGGTCGTGAGCGTCGGCAACTTGACACTGGGCGGCACCGGCAAAACGCCCTGCGTGGAGTACGTCGCCCGGTTTTACCGCGATCTGGGTTACCAAACTGCAATCTTGAGCCGGGGCTATGGTTCGACCGGGGCAATGAACGACGAAGCGATGGTACTGGAAGAGAATCTGTTAGAAGTGCCCCACCTTCAAGGCAAGGACCGCGTCGAATTGGCGATGACTGCCGTGCAGGAACTCGAAAGCGAAGTTCTGGTGCTGGACGACGGCTTTCAACACCGCCGACTGGCCCGCGATCTGGACATCGTGTTGTTGGACGCCACGCGATCGGTTCAGGCTGAGTATCTTTTTCCACGCGGGTTGTTGCGCGAGCCGATCAGCGAACTCCGTCGTGCCAGTGTTATCATGCTGACCCGGTGCGACCAAGTGGAAGCGGATTCTGTTGCTCGCCAACAGGCGTTCATCGAATCGTGTTTCCCCGGCAAGCTGGTTGTGCAAGCCATCCATGCCCCGATCGAATTGCTTGGCACGGACGGCGAAACGGCAAGCCTGAAACACGTTGCGGATCGGCCCGTTGCCGCATTTTGTGGGATCGGTAACCCGGAAGCGTTTCGGCGAACGGTCTCGGACCTAGGCGGCAAAATTATTGCGTTTCGGACCTTCGCCGATCACCATCCGTACACCCGCGATGATGTTGAAGAACTGCAACAATGGGCCAAACAACTTCCGTCCGACGGATTGGTCCTGACAACACAGAAGGATTTCGTGAAACTCCGCACGCCGGAACTGGGCGGACGACCGTTGTGGGCGGTCCGCGTGGGGTTGAAACTGTTGACAGGTGAAACCGCGTTTCACGAGTTGCTTCAATCAGTGATCCCGGTTTCGAGTTGAAATGCGAACGATTGCGCTCTTTTTGCCGAACTGGATTGGCGACGTGGTGATGGCCACGCCGGCGATCCGTGCCGTTCGCACCCAGTTCCCGACCGCGAAGTTATTGGCGGTCTGCAAGCCGTATGTGGCAGATACCATCGCGGGTTCGTCGTGGTTCGACGGCGTCGTGTTGTTCGATAAAACCGGCCCGAAGGATCGGCGGTTTTGGAGCGTCGTTCGCCGATTGCGGGCCGAAGGCACTGATACCGCCGTGCTGTTTCCGAACTCGTTCCGGGCGGCACTGATTGCGCGACTGGCTGGTTGCCACACCGTGGTGGGGTTCGCCCGTTACTTCCGCGATGGGCTTTTGACCCACCGGCTGTACCCGACCCGTGACGATCGCGGTCAGCCCAAGCCGGTGCCAGCGATTGACGATTACAACCGCATCGTGCAACGGCTGGGCGTGCCGGACCCCGGTCATCGCATGGAATTGTTCACCACTCCGACCGACGAACTGGCCGCTGAACGGGTCTGGCAGCAGTTCGGACTCAAGCGATTTTTGCGGGTGATCGGTCTGAACCCCGGCGGTGCGTTCGGGTCGTCGAAGCACTGGCCGACGAGCTACTTCGCGGACCTCGCACAAAAGTTGACGGACAAACACAACGCCGCTGTGTTGGTGTTGTGCGGCCCGACGGAGCGGGACATTGCGCAGCAAATCGCTACCCAAGCGAATCGACCGACCGTGTTCACGATGAGTGACATCCCGTTGTCAATTGGGTTGACGAAAGCGGTGGTTCGGCGGCTGGCGTTGTTAGTCACCACGGACAGTGGGCCACGCCATTTCGCCGCGGCGTTTGACGTTCCAGTGGTGACGCTCTTCGGCCCCACCCACATCGGGTGGACCGAAACGTACTTCGCCAAGGCGATTCATTTGCAAAAGCCGGTCCCGTGCGGGCCGTGCCAACAGCGGGTTTGCCCGTTGGGGCACCACCGGTGCATGACGGAACTTGCACCCGCCGAAGTGTTTCTCTCGGCCAATCAGTTGCTCCAAACATTCACGGACGAAGTCACGCAGGAGCGTCGCCATGCTAGCTAGCCTGTTTCGATTGATTGACCCGCCGCCCGTTCCGACGCCCAACGTCGGCGAGGTCATGTCTACGCGGATCGCCGTCGAACCGGAGCCGTCACGGATGACGGAACCCGCTTCACGTGGGCGAATCGTGTTTCATCCGCGCTACGAACAGTTCCTTCGGAAATGCGGGATTGATTCCGTACTCGCCGCATTAGAATTGCCCGGTGAGATTGTCTGTGGGCATCCGGATCGGCACGTGTGTCGCGTGGTGCTTCAGTGCGGAACCGCACGAAAAGTGATGTATTTGAAGCGTGAACATCAGGTGCCGATTCGGGCGAAGCTACGAAATCAACGCGATGGCTTCGGCTGGGTCTCACGGTCCGAGCGGGAAGCGGCGATGTTGAATCGGCTCGAAGAAACCGGCCTGCCCGGCCCGCAATGGCTGGCCTATGGCGACGATGAAACGGGGCGAGCGTTTCTACTGGTCGATGAACTCGTGGGTGCCGCAAATGTCCGCACTGTAATGAGTGACATCGGACTGTCGCAGGCAGACCGTCGGGTGTTGACTCACCGCGCAGCTCGTGCGATTGCCACGTTGCATCGGGCCGGATTTAGCACGCCCGAACTCGCGGCGAAGCACCTGTTTATTAACCCGTCCACGCAGTCCGTGACGCTCGTGGACTGGCAATCGGCGACGGTCAATGCGCACATTCCCGACGCCACCCGTGCCAGACAACTCGCGGGCTTGCACGCATCGCTTGCGGCAGAGTTGCTGGATACTCGTGACCGGCTTCGATTCGTGGCGGTGTACATTCGCACCCTGCGACAGGGCGGTGTCACGACTCCGAACTTCAAGCTGTTTGTCCGGCAAATTCAGGCTTTCACAGGCAAGTTGACGCAGCGGTCGTCGATCCGTGACCAACAACAGGTTGTTCGCAGTGAGTCCGAACAGCGGTTGGTTTGGCTCGCAGGCGAAACGGTCTGTGCGATCCCCGAGGTCGCGGTCGTGTGGCCGACGCCGCCGGACGGTGCGCCGTTTTATCTAAGCCAATCACCGGAAGTCGAACAAATCTACGCCGAGGAATGGGTGACCTTCTCGGACGGTAGCCGCGCGTTGCTGACACGATTCCGCAGCTTCGATCCGGTCGGGCGAATGGTTGGGACGTTGCGGGAAAAGCCGTGGCGTTCCCCGGCCGCGAAAGCGGCGCGGATCCTGTTCCACCTAGCTCGCCACAACGTTGCCGCACCCAAGTTATTGGCCTTCGGGCAAAAACTGACTGATACCTGGGGTGCCGATTCGTTCCTACTCCAAGCACCCCTGGATCGCCCGGTTCCGGTCGCGGTGCGAGTGGCGGAATTGGTTCCCGATTCGGGCAGCCGTTTCGCATTGCTTCAAGAATGTGGCGCGCTGTTACGACGCATTCACGATGCGGGCCTCCGGTTGATTGCCGGGGAAACGGGTCGATCCGTGTTTCAGATTTCGCATAATGACACGACAGGCGTCGGCCTCGAATCGCCATTGGCGGTTGAGTTCTCCAAACAGATTACGAGTCGCGCCCGGCGTGCCGATTTACGGATGCTGTTGCACTGTGAACTCGCTTCGTTGTCCCGATCGGATCGTCTGCGAGTCGTCGTAGGTTACCTTGGGCAATCCAGCGCGGATCGGACCTCACTCCGGCAGTTCAGCACAGGTGTTGTTTGAGGCTGGTTGAAACCATGACCGTTCCGACATCGACCCAGTCACCGCAAACCGCGAACGGGAAATGGATCGTCCACCACGACCCGGATTGGGAACAGTTCGCCGGACCGGACTGGCTGGATCGCATCATGACGGAGTCGGTCACGGATCGTTTTCACGCCAAACAAGGCCGCTCGATTGGACGCTGGACGTTGGAGCACGAGGGCCGCACCCTGGTCGTGTACTTGAAGCGGCATTTCGTGTTGCCGCGACTGCACGGCTACTTGGCGCGATGCTTTCCCAGTCGCGCGTGGTCGCCGGGGCTGCAAGAATGGGAACACCTTCAATGGGCAAAAGCCTGTGGCATTCCAATACCACGTGCGGTGGCTGTTGGGGAATGGCGGGGTCGCGGCGGTCAGTTGCAGAGTTTTCTCGCGGTCGAAGAATTGGCCAACATGCTCCCGTTGCACGAAGCGATTCCGTGGGCTTATTCGCGGCTCAACGAAGATTCATTCGCGAAGTGGAAGCGGGGGTTGGTTGCGGAACTGGCAAGGTTGTCACGGGAGTTGCACCGCCGCCGAACCGCGCATCAGGATTTGTACCTGTGCCATTTCTACATTTCCGTTGCCGACATCAATACCACACCCGATGACTGGACGGGTAGGGTTGTGATGATCGACTTCCACCGGCTCGCGCACCGTCAACTCGGCTGGCAGTGGTGGCAGGTCAAAGACTTGGCCCAACTCAAGTTCTCGACGGTCGGTGTCGCCGGGATTACGCCACGGGATGTCGTCCGATTCTGGAAGCTTTACCGTAGTGGCGATTGGGGATCGGTCACCCCGCCAACGCAACGGTTAGCCCGCGTGATCTTGTGGAAAGCGGCACGCTATGAACGGCACAACGCCAAACAAAAACCGGGAGCATAACGGGTGAGCAGATTGGACATCGCTCTCTGTTATGAATCCGTACTGCCCGCACGTGGCGGCGCGGAGACGTACATCGGCGACCTCGCCCGACGCCTCGCCAAAGACGGCCACACCGTTCACCTTTACGCCTGCCGATGGGACGCCAACTCGTTGCCGGTCGGGACACAATTTCACCAATTGAACGTACCCAGTGGGCCACGATTTTTACGCCCGTGGCGATTTGCCCAAGCGTGCGAGCAGGCCCTAGCCTCGGCGAAGCACGACGTAACCGTCGGGTTCGATAAAACCTGGGGCCAGGATTTGCTTTACCCGCAAGGCGGTTTGCACGCGGCCAGTCGGTACCACAATCAGTTGAAGTTTTTCGGCCCGCTCGCCCGCAAGTTCGGATCGTTGGGGAAGTTCTTCGATCTCGCCAGTTGGTCGTTCGCCAGGCTGGAACGCAAGCAGTATCTCGGCGCGACCAAGCCCGTCATCGTCGTGAATAGCCGCATGGTGCAGCGGCATTTTCAGCAGTTTTACGGGATTGACCCGGCCCAGTTGCGCGTCGTGCATAGTGCCATTGATCCCGGTCGGTTCGCGTCCGAAGATCGCCTTAAACAACGACAACAGCAGCGCACGGAGTGGGGCGTTGCACCCGACGAACCAGTCGGACTATTTGTGGCGATGAACTATCGGCTGAAGGGCCTTGCCCCGTTGCTACACGGGATTGCCGCCGTGCCAGCCCATCATCGGTTCCGCGTTGCAATTGTGGGTCACCCCAAGTTTGCCAAATACGAACGGTTGGCAATGCACCTTGGAATTCAAGATCGGGTGTTGTTCCTCGGGTTCCGAGCGGACCCCAAAGACTCCTACTTCGCAGCCGATTTTCTCGTTCACCCGACGTTTTACGATCCCTGCTCGCTAGTCGCTCTGGAAGCATTGGCGTGTGGCTTGCCCGTTATTACGACACAGTACAACGGCGCCAGCGAACT
>JAYSXU010000790.1:0-2837 GCA_043716965.1 Fimbriiglobus sp. | reverse complement strand
TTGGACGTGGATGCGTCTCGGCGGTTGTTGGGCGAGTGCGACTTCCTGCTTGCCCGGTCCGAGCCGGTCCCCCGACTCCGGGCGCCACTCATGGCCGTCGTCGAAGCGAAGAAGAACGACATCGACGGCGGACTGGGTCAGTGCATAGCACAGATGGTCGCGGCCCAAGTGTATAACGAACGCGCCGGGCAAAGCATTGAGGCTGTCTACGGCTGCGTGACAACGGGCGAGGTTTGGCAGTTCCTCCAACTGGTCGATCAGCGCGTCACGCTCCACAGCACCCGGCTGTATGTGGATAACGTCGGACTCCTGCTCGCCGCCTTTGGCGCGGCTGTTAGGAATCAGTTGTCGGACTCGTGACTACGCCTGTGTCCACCGCAGGATTGGTTCCTTCGCGGCCTTCACTTCGTCGGGGCGGCTGATGATGTGGTTGTGGGGGGCGTGGCGTAGCATTTCGGGGTCTTCGTCCTTGATCTTCAACAACACTTCCGCGAACGCATCGAGCGTTTCTTTGCTCTCGGTCTCCGTCGGTTCCATCATCAAGGCTTCGGACACGACCATCGGGAAGTACACGGTCGGGGCGTGGTAGCCGTAGTCGAGCAGCCGTTTGCAGATGTCCATTGCGCGAATCTTTTTCTCGCGTAACATCTTGCGGGCACTGGCGACGAACTCGTGCATACACCGATTGCCGTGCGGTATCTCATACCCGTCTTTAATCAGTGCCAGCAAGTAGTTGGCGTTCAAGACTGCGTGTTCACTGACCGCTTTCAAGCCGTCCGGCCCCAACGTGCGGATGTAACAATAGCCACGGAACAAGATACCAATCGTGCCGAAGAAGCTGCGCACGCGCCCGATAGATTGCGGCATGTCGTAGTTCAATCGGTAGCGATCGTTCTCTTTCACGACGATCGGTGCCGGTAAGTACGGGGCGAGGAAATCGCGCACCGCAATCGGCCCGCTACCCGGCCCGCCGCCGCCGTGCGGGCCGGTGAATGTTTTATGCACGTTGTAATGCTGCATGTCCGCACCGAAATCACCGGGGCGGGTGATGCCAAGAATCGCGTTCATGTTCGCGCCGTCGAGATACACCAATGCACCCTTGCTATGTAACAAATCCGTGATGGTTTGGATCTGTGTTTCAAACAGCCCGAGTGTGTTCGGGTTGGTAATCATGAACACGGCGGTGTCGTCGCCGAGTTTCGCTTTCAGGTCTTCGAGATCGACCAACCCGTTCGCCCCACTCTTCACCGTGACCGCATCAAACCCCGCCAGTGCCGCCGATGCGGGGTTTGTGCCGTGGGCGCTGTCCGGGACCAGTACCTTACGGCGGTGCGTTTCCCCCTTGTCGCGGAAGTACGCGGCGGCAACGAACAGTGCCGTCAACTCTCCTTGCGCTCCCGCCGCCGGCTGAAGCGACACGGCCGGCAATCCGGAGATTTCCGACAAATAACGCTGCATTTCGTAGAGCAATTGCAACATGCCCTGGACGGTAGAATCATCCTGGAGGGGGTGCAGATTCGCAAACCCCGGAAACCCGCCGAAGCGTTCGTGCCGCTTCGGGTTGTACTTCATCGTGCAGGAACCCAACGGGTAAAAGTTGGTGTCGATGCACATGTTGCGCGTGGATAAATTGTTGAAGTGCCGGATCACATCAATCTCCGCTAACTCGGGCAGGGGCGGTGGCTTCTGCGCGAGATGCGATGCTGGTATCAACTCGGCGATTGGCATTGTGGACGGCACATCACACGGCGGCAACCGATGGCACCGTCGGCCCGATTTGGAGAGTTCAAAGATCAAGTCAGTCGATTGGGTATTATTCATGGCGCTGGTGTGTTATGGTTGTGCTGTGATGCGGATTGCGATCGTGCTAGTTATATTTACGATACATGGGCCTTCAATGTTGTTACCAAGCCATCAATTTCGGCCTTGCTACGCTTTTCGGTAACAGCCACTGTCATACACGATGGGTATTGCGGATACCACCGCCCGAGTGGTAGCCCGGCGTGATAACCGTGTTGACGAAGTTGCGCCAATGTTGTGTTCACATCACCCGGCAACTTGATTGCAAACTCTTTGAAGTATGGTGTCGTAAATGGCAATGATACGCCCGGAATCTTGGCGAGTTGTGTCGCAGCATAATGGGCTTTGCGGACACACAATTCCGCCGTTTCCTTCAACCCTTGTGGCCCGAGTGCGGTGAGATGCACGGCGGCACGCAGGGCGAACAGCCCCTGGTTCGTGCAGATGTTACTGGTCGCTTTTTCGCGGCGAATATGTTGCTCACGGGTTTGCAGGGTCAGCACCCAACAGCGCTTGCCGTTGCGGTCGGTCGTTTCGCCGACGAGCCGTCCGGGGATTTTGCGAACGTACTCTTGGCGACAAGTCAAAATGCCGAGATACGGCCCGCCGAAACCGAGTGGAATACCCAACCCCTGGCCTTCCGCCACGGCAATGTCCGCCCCGTAATCACCGGGCGTTTTGAGCAAACCTAAGCCGATTGGATCGAACACCGCGATGAAGATCGCGCCGGCGCTGCGGGCCAATTCGCCCACCGCGCGCATCTCTTCCAAGTGGCCGAAGAAGTTTGGCGACTGGGCAATCACCGCGATCGTGTTGTCGTTGACCGCCTTCGCCACATCATCGGGGTTGAGAAAGCCGTCCGGCGTTGGTAACGTCCGCACGGTACATTTCAGATTGGCAACATATGTTATTAACGTCTGGCGGTATTCGGGATGCACGCTTTCCGCAATCAACACTTCCCCGGTGCGACCAGTAATCCCCATCGCCATCAAGACCGCTTCCGCGACCGACGACCCGCCTTCATACAACGACGCATT
>JAYSXU010000789.1:0-2838 GCA_043716965.1 Fimbriiglobus sp. | reverse complement strand
TCAGCAACGACACCAGCGCGAACGGCAGCGTGAGCGGCACGGCGGCCAGGATCGTAATCGGGTGAACGAGGCTCTCGAACTGCGCGGCGAGTATCATGTACATGAAGATGAACGCCAGGATAAACGCGACGAGGAAGTTCGAGTTGGAATCGGCCATCAGTTTCGCTTCGCCCAGAAACTCCGTGCCGTACTCCGGCGACATCTCCAGGGTTTTGACGAACGCCGCGACTTCCGGCAGTGCGTTACCGAGAGCCACTCCCGGCGCGAGGTTGCTGGAAATGGAGACTTGGCGCTGGCGGTTGTAACGTTCGATCGCGGCGGGGCCACGGGCGGGGACCAGCGTGGCGAGGTTGCGCACTTCCACGAGTTTGCCGCTCTGACTCGGCACGGTCAACGCGGACACCGCCGTGGGGCGATCCCGGAACAGTTGGTCGGCGCGCAACCAAACGTCGTACTGCTCCGAACCCTCCTTGTACTTCGTCACCGGCTCGCCGCCGACGAGCACTTGTAACGACGACGCAATCCCTTGCACGGACACGCCGAGGTCCGCCGCTTTCTCGCGGTCGATGACGACTTGCAACTCCGGGTTGCGGGACGCGGCGCTGGTGTCCACGTCCGTGAAGATTGGCCGCGTCTTCATCCACTTTTGCACTTTGGCCGCGTACTCGTCGAGCTTATCGCTATCCGGCCCGACGATGCTCAGTTCGAGTTGCACGTTCTTGAACGCGCTCGAACTGAACAACTTCACCTCTTGCACCGTGGTGCGGAGGTCGGGATAAACTTCCAGCAACTTGCGCGCGTCCGCCATCGCGTCGCGCTGGTGGAACTTGCGGTCCTTCAGGTCGGTCATGCGACAATAGATTGTCACGCGGGTCACGTCGCCTTGGGCCTTGGCCTGCCGCCCGTTGGTTTCGCCGATGGTGGTGAAGATGTTCGTCACACCGCGAACCGTCTTGAGTTTGGCTTCAATTTCAATCAGCGTCTTGCTAACTTCACCGAGGGTCGAGCCTTCGGGCATGGTGATTGCCACTTCAAATTCACTCTGGTCATCCTTCGGCACGAAGTCGCTGCCGACCAGCATGAACAGTACCGGCGTCGAGGCGAGAACCAACAGCGCGCCCAACAGCACCAAGCCGCGATGCCAGCCCCAGCGACCGCCGAGAACCCAACGCAGCACCGCAACATAGCGTCGCGCGATCCACCCCCAGAACCCGCCCGCCGAGTGGCCGTGGGCGCGCTTGGGTTGCTTCAAGAAGCGGGCGCACATCATCGGCGTGAGGGTGAAGCTCACAACCATCGACAGCAGAATCGCAAACCCGACGACGAAGCCGAAGCTGTTGAAGAACCGCCCGATTTGCCCGGACATGAACGCGATCGGGGCGAAGATCACCGCGAGGGACAGCGTCGTGGCTAGCACGGCGAGGGCAATTTCACTCGTCGCATTTTGGGCGGCATCCCACGGCGTGCTGCCATAATCTTCCATGTGCCGGAACACGTTTTCCAGGACCACGACGGCGTCGTCGATGACGATGCCGACGGCCAAAATCAGCCCGAGGAGCGTCATGTTGTTCAGGCTAAAACCCATCGCGTTCATGAACGCGAACGTCCCGATAATCGAGATCGGCACGGCGAGGGCGGCGATGATCGTCGTGCGCCAGTCGCGGATGAACAACAGCAACACCGCGCTGACTAAAACCGCCGCGAGCAAGAGGTGAAACTTCACCTCTTCGATGGAACCCTTGATAAACTTCGATTGGTCGCGGATGACCTCAACGCGAATGTCCGACGGCAACGTGGCGCGAATCGTGTCCAGTCGTTTGCGCACCGTTTCGGCCACCGTCACGGTGTTGCCGCCCGATTGCTTTTGCACCACGAGGCTCACCGCTTCATCGCCGTCCAATCGGCTCAGCCCGCGTGGTTCTTCAACGCCGTCTTCAATCGCGGCCACGTCGCGGATTCGAAGCGGGTAGCCGTTGCGGTTCGTGATAATGATGTCGGCAAAGTCCGTCGGCTTCTTGACCCGGCCCAACGTCCGCAGCACTTCTTCCCGCTTGCCTTGATCGACCCGACCGCCCGGCAATTCCAGGTTTTGTCGAATCAGCGCAGCGCGAACGTCTTCGATGGACAGTTCCCGCGCCCGCAATTTGTTCGGGTCCGCCGTGACGTTAATGGCCCGCGTTTGGCCACCGACCAACACGACCGCACCCACCCCCGAGACCGCTTCCAGGTCTTCTTTGATGAGCTTTTTCGCAATCTCCGTGATCTCCCGCAACGACCGCCGCCCGGAAATGGCGACCGTGATGACGGGCGTGGCGTCCAGGTTAAACTTCTCGACTTTCGGTTGATCGGTCCCGACCGGGAGTTGCGAGTAGAGGATCGACATTTTGTCGCGTAGTTCTTGCGCCGCGATGTCGCCGTTCTTCTCCAACTTGAACCCGACGACGATTTGCGACAGCCCTTCGCGTGTCGTACTCCGCAGTTCGTCGATGCCGGACACGGTGTTGACGGCTTCCTCGATCGGCTTCGTGACCGCCGATTCCATCTCGTCCACGCTGGCGCCCTTGAGAGTCGTGGTGACGACGACGACGGGGATGTCCACGTTCGGAAACAGTTCCACGCCAAGCCGCGAGTACGACGCAACGCCCAGCACCACCGGCCCCATCACGAGCATCGTCGTAAACACCGGCCGCCGAATACAGATGTCCCAAATGCTCATACGTGATCTCGATGAATGTTTGCCGCAAGCTGCTGTCATGCTTGCCGATAAATTATTGTTCCGGTTCTTGGGCATTCTTGGCTTCGTGCCCTGAAGGGGCACTGGACTGTAGCCACGGGTGG
>JAYSXU010000788.1:0-8456 GCA_043716965.1 Fimbriiglobus sp. | reverse complement strand
AAGCGGTTGCCATGTGCGGCCGTCCGCCGCCAGCAGGTCATCGCCGCATTTCGGCCCTTGCGAACCGAGCGGGTACTGCTCCGGGTCGGGCGCGTCCGGTCGTTGCGTCACGGCAATGATCGGGTCCATAATTTCCCACGCCCGTTCGATTTCATCGGCGCGCATGAACAACGACGCATCGCCCTGAATCGCGTCCAACAGCAACCGCTCGTAGGCTTCGGGCATCGGTGCATCTGCGTAGGCTTCTTTGTAGTCGAACGACAGGTCACGCGGTTGCAACCGCACGCCATCGACTTCCGGCACTTTGGTCTGAAAATTGAGCTTAATCCCCTCGTTCGGCTGAAGCACCAACGTCATGCGGTTGCATTGCAATACTTCATCTTTGGGCAACGGAAACAACAGGTGTGGCGGGCACCGAAACTGAATCATGACCTCGCTGTAGCGGCTTTTGAGACCTTTGCCACTACGCAAATAGAACGGAACGTTCTTCCAGCGGCTGTTCTGAACTTCCAGTTTCACCGCCGCATAGGTAGGCGTCTTAGTCGTGGCCGGAACACCCGGTTCGTTGCGGTAACCTTGGTATTGCCCCACAACAACCGCCTTGCGTGCTTCAGTCTCGTCTGCTACCGAGATCGCGTCGAGAACCTTCATCTTTTCGTTGCGAAGCGTGTCCGCTGAAAACCGGGCCGGGCTTTCCATCGCAACCAGTGTCATCACCTGCAGAATGTGGCTCTGGAACATGTCCCGCAACACGCCGCTGCCGTCGTAGTAGGCCCCGCGACGGCCGACGGTCCCTTCTTCGCCGACAGTGATTTGCACGTGGTCGATGTACTGGTAATTCCACAGCGGTTCAAACAACGTGTTGGCGAACCGGAAGATCAAAATGTTCTGCACCGTCTCCTTGCCGAGGTAATGGTCGATGCGGTAAAGTTGGTCTTCCCGCCAGTGCTTGTGGATTGCCGTGTTCAAGGCTTTCGCGGTACCGCTGTCGTGGCCGAACGGCTTCTCGATGATGAGCCGTTTGAACCCACCCTGCTCTTGGCTAAACCCCGCTTCGCCCAACGCGGTGCTGACCTGCGGGTAAAGTTCGGGTGAGATCGACATGTAGTACAGCCGTCGCCCGCCCGTGGCGCCTTCGACCTCGGTGAACCACTTTTGCACGGGTGCCACGCCGTCGGGTTTTGTCACATCAGCTGGAACGTAGTGAATGTGGCTGGCAAACTTGATCCACGCCGCTTCGTCCCACGCTTCGCCAGTCGCTTTGAACGCATCGCGGACCCGTAATCCTAGCGAGTCGCGGAAACTGGTGTCGGTGTACTCCGTGCGGGCCACGCCGAGTATCCGCGTGCCTTCCGGCAACCGCTCTTTCAGCGCGAGGTTGTAAAGGGCCGGGACCAACTTCCGCGCGGTCAAGTCGCCGGAAGCGCCGAATATCACCACCGTGAGCGGTGTCGCCATGTGTGCTAAATCCTGACGGCAAAATGGAATCCTGTTTCGCGTAGGTCATCTTAGCGAACCGCACACGACTCGTCAGAGAAGAACAAAAACGATTCACCACAGAGGCACAGAGCCACAGAGAAAACATAAGAACTTGTCTTGGATTTCTCTGTGGCTCTGTGTCTCTGTGGTGAAAACGATTTGAATTGAATGATCTATCGCTGATAGATCGGCAAGTAGTTCGCCGGAACGGACAGGATCAGCACCGCGATTGCCGTCTGGTATTGTGGCCCGACGTTCGCTTCCAGGCGCTCGGACCATTCGCCGGTTGGCTTCTGGGTGGCGAGCAATTTCGTCTTGATCCGGGTGTAATAGTCTTCCCACTTCTTGCCGCCGATCTGGTGGAAGGCGTGCGAGGCGTAGTAGTGGCCGTACCAGTAGTGCTGGTCGTCGTCGCGCTTGTTCTCCATCCACTCGACTGCCTTGGCGATTTGCTTCGCTTCGTAATCCCCGCACAACTGCAACACGCACACGCCCGCCGCCGTGCGCGCGTACCCCGGCCCTTGCGAATACGGTTGGTAGCGGTAGCCGCCGCTGCTGGTGTCGTGGCAACGGTTGATGTACGCGACGGCTTTCTTCATCGTGTCGTCCGGTACATTGATGCCACTATCTTTGGCGCCTCGTAGTGCCATGACCTGCATGATGGTGACCGAAATGTCCGCGCCCGTCGGTGCCGGTTCGTAGCGCCAACCGCCTTCGGAGTTCTGCGTTTTCACGATCAATTCGATGGCCTTTTTCAGCACCTTTTTCACTTCGTCATCGGCGGACATCCCGAACACCTGGGAAAGTGCTAATGTCGCCATGCCGTGGCAGTACATGTTGCCGCCACGCGGGCCGACGAGGTAGCCCGCATCGCTGGCAATGGAAATCAGATGCCGCACGCCCTTGGAAACCTCGGGGCCGTAAAGCCCCTGGTTCGGGACGTGGCCGTTGGACATGTACGCCAACACCACGAACGACGTGACCGCCGTGCTACCCGTGGCCCCCCAGGAGCCGTCCCGGTTCTGTTGCCCGGCCAACCACTTCAAGGCGTCGTCAATTTGCTTTTTGGTTCGTTCATCGACGCGGACTTTTTCATCAGCGCGGACCGTGGATGGAATCAGCGTGAGTCCGATTGCAACTAGCATCAACGTGAACAATCGCATGGTGAAGCCTCGCATCACTTTTTCGCAGGCGTGGTCGGAGCCACTGGTGCAGGAATTTGAGGCTTACCGTTCTTCTTGATGTTGATGTTGTACTGCTTAATCAACTCGCGGAATTCGGCGGGGAAGGCGGCTTCGGCGTTTTGCTGAACCTTGTCCCGCTCCTGCTTCTGCAAGTTGATGAAGTTGCCGTTCGCGTTGTTCGCTTTGCCGGTCGGCGTGCTGTTCTTCGGTTTCTCGTTCCCCTGACGATCGCCCTCGCCGACGCCTTGATTTTGCTCTTGGCTATCACCCGGTTTGCCGTCCTTGCCGGGCTGCTTACCATCCTTACCGGGCTGACCTTTGCCCGGTTCTTTGCCGGGTTCCATGCCGTCGCCCGGTTCCATGCCGGGTCGCATCCCTGGTTGCATCCCCGCTTGGGCTTGCTGATTTTGCCCCGGTTCGGTGGTCGGTTGCCCCATTGCACTCGCGGCAGCGTTCAACGCAGACAGTGCATTTTCCAACTTCTCAGCCGCTTGCGATTGGGCCTTGCCAGCTTCGGCTGGCTTGCCGTCACCCAGTTCTTTTGCGGCGTCACTAAGTTGTTTGGCGGCATCGTCGAGTTGCGGCTTCACGGCCATCGGCGCTTGCGCTTGGGCCTGCGTCAATGCGGCTTGGGCAGCGGCATTCGCTTCGGCGGATTTCTGCAGGGCCTCGCTTTTCGGGTCGCCCGGCTTCGGTTCGCCTTTCATCGGCGTGCCCGCTTGACTGGCTTGATCGGCGGCCATTTTGGTTTGCTCGATGGCTTTGGCAATCTGCGCCGCCGCGTCCATCGGGCTAACTTTGTTCGGCTGCAGCGCGGCTTGATCGGCGATTTCTTTCGCTTGCAGCTCGTCGATCTTCTTGCTGACCTCGGCTTTCGCCTCGTCCAGATTCTTCGCGGCTTCGTTCGCCTTTTCACTGCCCTTCATCGGTTCGTTCTTGCCCAATTCGGCCTTCGCCTTGTCTTGGTTTTTGGCCGCACTGTCAATCTTCTCGGCGGCTTTTGGGGCGGCGTCTTTCACCATCTCCCCGACTTCTTTCGTCGGCGGGGTGAGTTCACCCTGCTTCTTAGCGAGGTCACTTGTCTCCGGCTTGGTGTCGTTCTTCGCCGTCTCCGCTTCGGTCTTGGCGTCGTCCGCGACTTGCTTTTCTTGCTTGGCAAGGTCAGCGAGTTTCTCTGCCGCCTCTTGCAACTTGGCGATTTCATCCCGACGTTTTTCGATCATCGCGGCTTGTTCTTCGAGGGCTTTTTTGGCCTTCTCCAGTGCCTTCACCGCTTCAGCCTGTTTCGGCTGGGCTTCCTTGGCGTCCTTTTTGGCAAGATCAGTAGCGGCGGCTTTCGTTTGCTCGGCGGCCTTTTCGAGGGCTTCTTTCACCGCTTCATTTTCAGGCAGCGGTAATTTCTTGACTTCATCGGCGTTCTTCGCCACGTCTTTCTGGGCTTCCGTGGCGGGCTTCAAACTCTCGGGTTTCGCTTCGATTTTCTTCGTCAGTTCCTGCGCGGATTTTTGGTCCTTGATGAGCTTGTCAATCATCTCGGCGGCCTTCTTTGTCGCTTCCAACGGGTCGGACTTTTGCTTCTCCGCAAGCTCGATGAGTTTGTCCAATTCGTCGCGGGTTTCTTTCAGTCGTTCGGCGGCGTTGGCTTGCGCTTCGGGGGCGTCCTTTTGCTCCATTTGTCGCAGTTGGTCTTGCGCCCGCCGCATCTCGGATTCCGCCGGTGTCAACTTCGCCGCGACTTCCTTGGCAACTTGCTCCAAAGCCTTCCGAGATTCTCGCGTCTCGAACTCCAGCTTACCTTGTTGCTCGGCGAGTTTATTGGCTTGATCGCGCACGACATCTTGTCGGCCCCGGTCGCCGCCCCGAACGCGAGGATCAACTTCAGGCTTCGCTTCAGTTTCTTGCTTCAGGGCTTCTTGAAGACGGCGGGTTTGCTCGATCTTGTCGCGCGTTTCTTTCATCACCGTCAGCGGATCACGTGGCGTAGCCAGCGCTGCTGCCAGCGACTGCAGTTCCTTCGAGGTCTTCAGTTGTTGCTCGGCAGCGGTCCGATAGTTCGCCGCACTGATCGATTGAAGTGCCATTTCCATCTGCGCGACAAGTTGCCCGCTACGACCAAACGCATCGGCTTGATCGAGCCGGTCTTTTTGCTCGGGGTTCAACTTGGGTCGCAACAGGGCGAGTTGCTTAATCAGGTTTGTTAACTCGTTGCGAAGGTCGGTTTGCCCGTCGGCTTGTTCTTCCCGGTCATCAACGGTGCGGCGGATGCCCCGTGCGGCGTTGCGGTATTGTTGGTTGTTCTCCGTCAGCAGAGCGCGTTGGTGCAACGAAAACTCAGCCTTGGCGGAGTCGTTCACCCGCTTCGCGGCCTCGTCGAGTGATCGGAGAATGTCCATCTTAAACAGGATGCTGCGAAGCGATGCGACAACCGCCCGGTGCTTCTGGTAAGCCTCCCGTTGCTCACTGGTTGCAGTCTCTTCGTTCGGTGCCTTCACGGCGGTTTCAAGATGGTTCAAGACCGCCTTCATGTCATCCTGGCTCAGCTTCTTCAAACTCGTGGCGACTTCGTTAAGGACGTTTTGTTCGGCGGTCGGGTCAAGTCGTTGATACGTTAAAATCCGCAACGACGTGGTCACAAACCGGGCCGTCTGCTCGACCGCCGCGTTCGCTTTCTTCTGTTGGTCCCGTTGAATGACCGGATTCGCATTCGGCGGATCGGCAGCAATCACCAACGACGTGGCCAATCCGATGGTCATCACGGACAACATCAAGTATCGACTCGCCATAGCTGCACCTCGGATAAAACTCACGTGACGTTCAGTATTCATTGTTTTAGATGGAATCACAACATCCAAGTTCCCGTTCGGCACATCGGGGAACGGTGACTGTTTCCGGTTGCATGGTTTTCAACCCCAACGGGGTTGAAATCATTTCGGTGCCTGGAACACAGCCCGTTGTTTCTGTTCCAGTTCGCTCAACTTAACGCGGGTGCGGTAGTGTTCCTGTCGCCACGCTTCAAATTTGGCTTCGCTGACCACTTGCTTGATGCGGGATTCCGGGGACCACCCCGCCGGGCGTCGGGTGTCCGGCACATCGACCACGGGTTCACTACTGCTCGAACTCCCGAATCGTGGTGGCATCGACGGCGGCTGAGCCTCGGCTGGGTTACGGTCGTACACCGCCACCCGAATTTCAACCGTGTCGCCGACCTCAAGTTCCGATTCCTTTGTGGAATCCCCAACTTTAATCTTCTTCTTCAACGTCGAGGTTTTGAAGTTGTACCGTCCACCGGCTTGCAACCCCGACGGTTCCAGGTCCGGATTCGTGCTGGACAGTTGATAAAGCTCCACTTGCCCGAACGCACCGGATTCGGTGAACACGCCCAATTCCGGCAGAAACTTGCCCAGCTTCGATAAGTCCGCATCGGTGTTGGCGAGCGGTAACGGTGTCCACGGCCCGTCGTTGACGCGGTACACGATGTACGCCTTGGAGATACCGATCGGCGACTTCGCCAAGTAGCCCACTTGCACTTGCCCGCCGAGTCGCAACGGCATTCCATCGACCAAGAAGTCGTCAAGCGGCCCGTCTTCCTTGGGGTCTTTCAAGCACTCGGGAAGTAATCGCACTTCGGGTGGTCGATCGGGAGCGAGCGTGATGCCGCGGAACGGCGGGTTCAGGTTCTTGAAGCCGTTGTCATCAACCACTTCAATGCGGTATCCGGAGGGTCGTGGCGGCAGGGCAAATCGAGATGATGCCGTGTCCCGTTCGCTGGCCAATTTCATTGGGATGCGGCTGGTCTCGAAGTCCTTGCCTTTCTCGTCGCGGGAGTAAATCACGACCGTCGCCGAGGCAACCGGCTTCGTGAACTCGGCCTGGACTTCCACGAACGAATCGAGTGACGCATACACTTCGCCTTGAGACTGATACCGCTTGTATTCCCGTTCCCCACGCGGATCAACGTACTTCGGAAGCACGACATACGCTTCGATCGTTTTCACAACGGGCCGCGCTTCAAACCGCACCTGTCCCGGTTGACGTAACCGTCCGCCTGATAGCCACGCCCGGAACGTGAACGGTGAGGACGACGGCGGAAGTTGGGTGGTGAAAATCCCCGTGTCCGCATCAACACGCTCTGCAAAGTTCAACTCGAACGTCTCAGTCGGTTGATCCTCGGGGTAGACTTTTAGCACGCCGATTGCGTCCTCCGAGATCGGTCCTCGCACTTCCAACCGGACCACGACCGCATCACCGGCGGGCCACAATTCCGTCGTTTGATTCTTCAAGTTGATGCTGCGGGCGATCTCGACGGGTAGCAAACATTGCCGCGCCACCAACGTGCTAACCAGAGCCGGTTGCCACGCGAACAACCCGCCGACAACGAACAGCACCGGCGCTAACACGATGATGGCACGCTTCAGCCGGGTAGCGTCGGCTAATTGCGGAAGATCACTCCGCGAAACGAGGTCTTCGGCTTCGCGCGTGACTTCGGCGATCAGTTGCGGTGACATCCCTTGCGTCTTTGCGGCGTCACGGTTGAGTTGCAACGCCGTCACAAGCCGGTGGCCAAAGGTCGGAATTGCTCGTTCCGCTTTCGCCGCGAGTGCATCAAGGCTTGGCACCTGCAATCGAACTAGCAAAGTCCATACGGCACCAATGGCGAGTCCAATTTGCGCGACCGTCATGACTATCCGCAACGCGAACGGCGTGTCCCGGTTGCGGTCAATGACCCAGTCCAGTAAACACGCCACGAACAAGGCCACCAGCACGACCGCCACACACCGCGCCAGACCCCACGCGAAGCGATAGAGCCATTCGCGGCGTTGCCAGGTTCGGAGTTGTCGCAAGAGTGTGTGCATCGCTTCGGTCATTAGCTCAGGCTGTTAAATTTCCGGAAGAACCACTCGAACGAGAACAACGCGATCACGACAAGCAGCGACCAGATGTTCCACAGTACCGTTTCTTCCCGTTGTGTGATCGGCACGGTCTTCAGCTTGATCGAAGTGGAAAGCGTGACGAGGTCTTCCTCGCGGTAGAACTTGCCGCCACTGCGTTCAGCCAGGGTCCGCAATTCGTCCTCGGCCATGCCACCCACGGACAGTTCATGATCCGGGGGCAACGTCACGCGGTATTCCAGCGTGCCGGGGTTGCCGCCGTTGTCCACGACGAGGTTGAACCGCCCCGCCGTATTGAACGGCAACGTGGTGATGAAGTCGCCCGTTTGCCCTGGCAATCGCCGGAGGGTGACGCGCGTGGTGCGGTCTTTGTCGCCCGGTCCCACATCAAGCCGTTCGATGCTGGCTTCAACCTGCTCCGCTAATTGCGGCGTGAGGTCGGATTTGAACAACCGGGCGTAGACTTGCCCGGTTTTGCCCAGTTGGGGGTCGAGTGTGTCGAGTGAAAGTTGCGTCAGCTTCGTGCCCAGCGTTCGGGGCACGCCGGTGAGGTAAACCGTTTGGCTCCAGTACCGCCCGAAGAACCGATCGGCCTCATTGTACCGCCACCGCCACGACTCATCGAACCCGCAAAAAACCGCGTAGCCCTTGCCGTAGTAATGGGCGGCGAGCAGGGGCATCGGTTTGCCGTCGGTCGTTTTGGCCGTGGGGTGAACGAGCAACGTCTCGCAACCGGGCTTCAGTTTGGTCACGGGGTAGTGCCAATAGATTTCCGGCAAGCTACGTGAGGGCCGATTTAGACACTTCTTGGCGCTAAGAAAGCGCCAAGCACTAGCCCTAGGGACTAGATATTTTAATGGTAGATACTAGGGGGTAAATAACTAGTAGTTATATAGGGGACGTG
>JAYSXU010000787.1:0-2849 GCA_043716965.1 Fimbriiglobus sp. | reverse complement strand
TGGTTTTTGGAGAAAGCATCTTCGACCGTTGGCTGGTTCGGCGTCAATGGTTTGCAATCACCGAAATCAAGCCCAAATTCACACCGCGTAGCTTACCAGCGATACCTAACTTCAATCCATACACCCTAATAGACACACTACAAAACTTGGTGGCGGCCCAAGACCTTCGCCGGCGTGCCGAAGAGGGTTGCCGTCAGTGGTTGATATCGTGGGCTGCTGAAGAAGGTGGTTTGGGGGGCTTGTCAATTGACGAGATTGAGGTGCATTTCAAGAAGTGCTCGTTGACATTTGAACACGGCGTGCTGAGCTATCCGTTCATCGACACCCAGTTCGGATTATTCGTTCGTGTCCCCGGTCAATGCTACTTTCGAGATCTTCGTCCAGTCGGCCACTATCACTTCATCACGTTGTTGGATGGAACGGCAGACGACGATTACTTGATCTTCGATAAAGACGTCTCACCGTGAACAGTCTTGAACGGTGAGGCGTGACATTCATTTCGTCACGGCATCAGTCGCACGGTCACCTTGCTCGGGTAAGTCGCGCTGCGGTGGACGGCGTGGGTTTGCTTGGTGAAATCGTCGGCTTTCGCGGAGTAGATGTCGCAGAAGGTTTGCGGGTTGCGATCGACGAGCGGGAACCACGTGCTTTGCACCTGGATCATCAGGCGATGGCCGGGGCGCACGGTGTGGAAGATGTCCGGTAGCGTGAATTTCACTTTCGTGACTTCGCCCGGTTTGAACGGCTCTGGTTTCTCGAAACTGTTGCGGAACTTGCCGCGAAACACGTCGCCACGAATCAGTTGTTGATAGCCGCCCATCTTGACGCCCGTGGGGTTCGGGTCCGGGTCGGTGTAATCGTCCGGGTAAACGTCGATCACCTTCACCACCCAATCCGCATCCGTGCCGGTCGTGGCGACATGCAACTCGACTTCGACCGGACCCGCGATCGTGGTGTCGTCTTCCAACACTTCGGTTTGGTAAACCAAAACATCGGGCCGAGCGGAGGCGAAGCGTTGGTCCGCCGTCATGTACTCTTTCATCATGCCGATGTCGGTCTTGTTGATGTACGGCACCGGCTTCTTCGGGTCGGAGACAAACTCGTCGAATTGCTTCTCGCCCTTGGGTATCGCGTGGGTGAAGAGTTGGCCGTCGGCGTGGAAGTGGAAATCGGTCGGCTTCGACTCCTTCGGCGGCCACGCATCGAACTTCCGCCAGACGTTCGTGCCGGTCTCGAACACCCAGGCGCGGGGGTGTTTGAACTCGCCCTCGGGGTCTTTCAGGTGATGTTCAAAAAACGGCAACTCGATTTGCTCGCGGTAGAACTCCGCCGTCTTGGCGTTAAACGAAACGTCGCCCAGTTTGTCGCCGTCGCCACGCGACCAGCCGCCGTGAACCCACGGCCCCATCACAAGGGTATGGCCGGCTTTCGGCCAACCCGTTGCATCCACACGCTTGTGGGTTTCCAGCGCACCAAACAGGTTCTCCGCGTCGAACCAACCGCCGACAGTCATCACGGCAGGCTTAATTTCCTTGATGTGTTGGCGGATGTTACGTGATTGCCAAAACTCATCGTAAGTCCCGTGCTTCATCGCATCTTTCCAGAACGCGATTTCGCCTTTGAAGTGCTTGGTGTCCGCGTTTGCCAGTGGTCCGAGTTCGAGGAAAAACTTGTAGGCGTCCGGCGTGTTGTGGTCAAACTTGAGGAACGGGAACTTGGTCGTGGGGTACGGTCGCGGCTTGCCGAAGTTGGCCATGAAGTTGAAGCAGTGCGGCAAAAATAACGCCCCGTTGTGGTGGAAGTCATCCCCGACGAACCAATCAGTCACGGGCGCTTGTGGCGAGACCGCCACAAGCGCCGGGTGAGCGTCGATCATCCCCGCCACCGTGTAGAACCCCGGATACGAGATGCCCGTTTGCCCCACCCGCCCGTTGTGGTTCTTGACGTTCTTCAACAGCCAATCAATCGTGTCGTAGGTGTCCGAACTCTCATCCACATCCTTCGGCCCCTTTTTGGGATTATGCGGCCGCATGTTCACGAACTCCCCCTCCGACATCCACCGCCCGCGAACGTCTTGATTGACGAAAATGTACCCCGCTTCCGAGAACAACGGCCCCGGTCGCAGGCGATCCGGGTACTTGTCCACGCCATACGGCGCCACGCTGTAGGGGGTCCGGATCAACAGCATCGGGAACTGCTTGCTGTCGTCCTTCGGGACGTAAACCGCCGTGAAAAGTCGCTTGCCGTCCCGCATCGGAATGCGGTATTCGTACTTGGTGTACCCCGCCTTAATCGCCGCCGCCAACTCCGGGTCCGGTGGCGTTTGAGCAAACCCAACCACCGGGTTGATGACCAACAACGCAATCACAATCCAGAACTGTCGCATGGGATTCCTCAATGATTTCGGAGTGTGGAGAGTGCCACATCAGAACCCAAAACCAGCCGAAATGCAACGGCCTATGGTGGTGTCAAGGAAAAGCTGCACATCAAATAGGCACAATCTTCGTGTTAACGGGACGGCACACTTGCATCCGGATTGGTTGGCGCGTTATTAGTGTGGTGCGAACGGAGCAACTGCCAGAAGAGTGGGGACAACGCGCCACCGATCGATGCACCAATCAGTAACTCCTGCGGCGGCCATTGGCCCGTCAACGCGAACGCAACCACACAGATCCCGACGAAAACAATCGCCCCTGAAACCGCTTGGGCAAGAGAGTTGAATGCAGAACCTTTGATCGGTGAATCACATCTTTAGGAGTTACGCAGTCGCGGTGTTTGGCGTGCGGTAGATTGGGGTCGTTCGATACGCGCGGATGGCATCCTGGACGATCTGCCACTTTGCGGTCAAC
>JAYSXU010000786.1:0-2855 GCA_043716965.1 Fimbriiglobus sp. | reverse complement strand
TAAATGTCTCGCGGATGTGGTTCAGTGACGCCGTCATGTCATCAATGCTCGCCTGTTCGGAGAACAGATCCCCGGCGACGATGAGGACATCGGCGGCGTGTTCCATGCAAAGCACGGCGACGCGCTCCACGCGGGGCTGCAAGTCCGGCGTGCGGTGGATTCGGCCGAGCCGGTCACAAAGGTGCCAGTCCGCCGTGTGAATGATTTTCATGGGGCTTCTCGGGGTCAAAATGCGTCAAGGTCGGCGCTGGAATCGGAATAAGACTTCGGCGAAGAACTGGTCGCATGGGGTGGCTCCGCGTCGCCCTCGCTGAGTGCAAATGGTGGGAACGGAATCTTGGCCAACATCGGTTCGCGGAAGCTGGGTTGGTACAAAAGTTTTTCTTCGGGTTGCAGTTGCGAGGCGGCGTTGCGGGCGGAGGGACCGAGGAATTTCCACACCTCGGCCCCGAGTTCGAGCGTGCCACTGCGCCCGACGGCCCGCACTGCGGCGTTCTCGATCACGCGGGGTTTCACGAAGCTAGCTTGTTGTTGCGCGCCGAACAAAATGATCCCCTGCGACCGCCCTTCGGCGGCGACGGTTTCCAACTGTTGCGTGATCGGGTCCGAGCTATCCTTCGGGGCGAAGCGGTTCAACTCGTCGAGCGTGATGAGGTATTTCAACCCCGGCACTTGCTTCGCCGTCTGATGCTGCATGATCTGGTGAAACACCGCCGCGACCACGAAGCGTTGTAACGACGGTGTGCGATGGATGCCGTAGATGTCCACGACAAGCGGCGATTCGATCCCGCCCGATGGGATGACGAGCGGGTTGCCCTTCGGCTCTTTCCGCCGCAACACCCCGTCGCCTTCCATGACGACGTACTTCAAGCGACGGAAGAAGCTGCCCTTGGTTCCAAGCTGGAAATCACCGAAGAAGGACTTGTCATTTTTGTTCGCCTTGAACCAATCGAGCAGTTCGTGAAACGTTTTCGGTGCGTCATCGGAGGCGCGAAGCTTCGGGTCTTCCGCAGTCCCGCTTGTCAGCCATTCTTCGACTTCACCGACCAACCCGCCGAGGTTGGCGGTGCCGATGTCGTCCTCGGAAAACAGGAACTTGAACAGCCCGCGTTCGATGATGTCGGATAGCGACCAACTGTACGGCTTCACGTCGGTGGTGCGGCCACCTGTTGAAACGGGTGTGGCCAAGTTCTTCGCTTGCGGGGCGTAGAATTGGGGCTTGTCGAACGGCTTCGGATCATCGACGCCCATGCCGCGCCAATCCTGGCGATTGTACAGTTCGTTCTTGCGAAACTCCGTGTTCCAACGGTCGATGAAGAACAGGTCGAAGTTCTTCACATTGAACACGACCGGCACCACTTGCAGGCGTTTCGTGTCGCTGGGGCGCTTCTCCTTTTGCAGTCGCGCTTCGCGGAGTAG
Source organism: Fimbriiglobus sp. (assembly GCA_043716965.1). GTDB lineage: Bacteria > Planctomycetota > Planctomycetia > Gemmatales > Gemmataceae > Fimbriiglobus. The sequence goes on along the minus strand of JAYSXU010000786.1, from coordinate 1,436 downwards.
TAACCAGTTCATGCTGAGGAGCAACGTGGATTTCGTGCCCAGCCCGGCGATGCCGTTCACGTTCAGGTGGCCGCCGTTTTTCCCCAACAAGAAGTCGAGGTCGATGGCCGCACGGCCGACAAACTGGGTTCCGCCGTTGCGCAGCAACCCCACGTCGAATCGCTGACCCATGCGATCCATGCCGTAGCCTCGTGCCGCGTCGGCAGCCGTGGCCAGAAACACTTCGCTCTCTTCGGTCGGCGGCGTGTGGGCAACCGGGTCGGTGCGGAGGATGGCGACTTCCGCGTAAGTCACGCCTTCGGAATCGAACATCGGTTTTTCACCACTCCGGCCGTCAAACCGGGCTGCTTCTTCGCTAACATCCTTCTGGCGGCTGCGTCGATACACCTCCTGCACGATGCCGACAAACTTCACCGGGTCCGGGCGATTGCCCACCCGCGATTCGGTGGTGACGATCTGGGTTCGCTCCACACTTTGGTTCCGGTCCACCCAAAAGTAGAAGCAAGAACTTGTCGATTCGTGTTCGGGCGGGGCGGCCACTCGGCCCAATGGGATGTTGTCTTCGGCGTTCACAGTTCGTTCCTCCGGAACAAGCCGGCTGTGCGATAGAGGCGGTTCACAAGCACTTGCAACGGGGTGAACAACGGCTTGAGTGCGTCTTCGGCCCGCACAATGGGGTCGAGTGAAACGGGCATTCGGGCGTAGCTTTCGGTGCGACACCGGGCGTCGATCAGCCAACGCGACAGGCGGTTGATGAAGCCGAAGTCGTTGCGAAACTGCTGTTTAAACTGCCCCCACGGTACTTCGACCCGGACGTGGCCCCAGTTCGGCGCCAGTCGCGGACCGCCCGCAAGTTTGAGATACCACGAGGCCACACGGAACTTTCCGCCATCGCCCCACGAGCCTTCGTAAAAGAAGATCGGCGTGCGTTGCCCCGGTCGGAGGTCGAGCAGTGTCCGCCAACCCTGTTCGTGCAAGTAATCTGCGGCTTGCGACTTCACCACCCCGATCACAAGCGGGCTGTTCCCATCGGGTTGTCCCATGACGCGGTTGAGCGGTCCGTCCACGAGCGTGGGCACGGTGCGATCGACCGCCAGCGCCAGCCGTTCGAGCGTGGTCATCTCTTGTTGGGCGCGGGACCGGGCTTGCGTTCGCATCACTTCGTAGTCGAACGGGCTATGTTTTTCCGGCGGCCGGTTGGCGGGCAACACCCGCAGTTTCAACTCGCTGACGTTCACCAGGGCCGTGGCGAACGCTTCAATTTCTTCCCACGGAAACGGGTCGGCGACGAACGACAGCACCCGTTCGACGGCTACAAATTCCCGCTCAAAACTGCGGCCAACGCTCTTCAACGCAACGGCTCCGACTTCACTCAGCACCAATGGAATCGGCCAACCGTGCGGCGCCCGGACGCACAACACGGGTTGCCCCGCTTG
>JAYSXU010000785.1:0-2863 GCA_043716965.1 Fimbriiglobus sp. | reverse complement strand
CACGGGTTACGCTCCACCCGTGGCTACAACCCGGTGCCCCTTCAGGGCACTATGCGAACACTGCCTATTCGTCGAAAAAACCCCCATCAACAAGTATGATACTCACCTGGAATCATGCTTCATTTACGGTGTATCACCCATGCAGACGGAACAGTTGGCGTTTCTCAACGGGCGGTTCGTTGGGCAATCGGACCTCACGTTGAAGTTTTACGATGCGGGGTTTGTGTTCGGTGCCACGGTGACTGACTTTTGCCGGACCTACCGGCGGCAGTTGTTCCGCTGGGCGGACCATCAGGCCCGGTTGCGCAGCGATTGTGCGGCGATCGGGGTTCCGCTCGTTCACACCAATGCGGAGTTAACCACGGCTGCCGAAAAGCTGATTCTGCAGAACGGTACGCTTGTGGACGCTGGTACCGAACTGTTGCTCATCACGTTCGCCACACCGGGGCCAGTCGGGTCGCTGATCGGGATACCATCGGACTCGACACCTACACTGGGGATGCACACCGTCCCGATGTCGTTTCAACGGTACCGGCGGTTTTTTGCAGAGGGTGTGACGGTGGCCGTCGCGGGGTTGCACCCGTCCGACGGGATCGTGCCGAACCACGTGAAACATCGCAGCCGGTTGCACTGGTGGCTGGCACAAAATGCGACGACCGATCCCACGGCCCTGCCGGTGTTACTCGATCAAAACGGCGTTGCGGATACGGCCATTGGCAGCCTGCTCGTGGTGCGCGGCGATCGGGTGATTCGCCCCATGAAGGGGTCGGTTTTGGAAAGCGTGAGCTTGAGTGTGGTGCGCGACCTGTGCGAAAAAATCGGCGTGGCATTTGTTGAAGAGCGCGTGGCGTTCCACGAAATGATAACGGATCGCACCATCACCGAGGTGCTACTGACTGGCTCCGGGTTTGGGCTAGCCGGTGTGCGCCGAATCACGACAACCCATTCGGAGCACGACATCCAGTGGCCTGGCCGAATCTTGCGACGGCTCCAACAAGCGTGGTCCGAACTCGTCGGCGTGGACATTGAACAGCAAATCCTGAGCGGGCCGTAAGCTCGTCGGTTATTCAATTGTCAGCCGCATTTGCACGGTGCCGATTTGTACGATGTCGCCGGGTTGCAGCATTTTCGCGTGGCCGGGGTATAACCGGGTTCGGTTCACGAACGTCCCGTTGAGACTGGCGAGGTCTTCGAGAATTAACGCGCCGTTTTCGTAGGTCACGACGGCGTGTTGGCGCGACGTCCAAATCCGTTCGACCGGTTCTTGGCTTTCGAGATCAATATCGACGGGTTGGTCCGCCATGCGACCGATGAAGTTTTTGCCCTTCAAGATCGGGTAGGCCACGTCCAACCGTTCACCCCGGACGACCACCATTTGCGGTCGAATCGCTATCGTCGGGGTCAAATTTTCGCCGGCGCCATTGGCGTCGCCAATCGCGGGATTGTCGCGGGGAGTTCGATTCGATGCGACCGATCCAAAAGGGGCCGTGTCAATCGTCTCCGTGATAACCGGGTTGGGCAGCGGGTCCGCGTTCTGGATCGCCGCCGCCTTCTTGAGCTTGTTGCGAATTTGTTCAATGTGCGATTGCGGTAAGGTGACCGGGCCGCTGTTGATGGCGGGTGCGGGGGTGTCGGTGTCCCGCGCTAACGCCGCGTCGATCAGCCCTTGCTTCGGGGCGGCGGGCGCGTGCTTTTCGAGGATGCTCATGAACGACGACGCGGATTCCGAATTCATGGTCCCGTAGGCGTGGTCAAAAGAAACCGTGCCACTTTCGGCTTCAACCTTCGCGTGAACCGTCGGCGTGTCGAACTGCGGGGCCTCGTGTCCGGCGGGGAGCGCTTGGCCGCAGAGGGCGCAAGTATCGGAAACGACTGTGTGTTCATGGGAACAGTTGGCGCAACGGATCATGGCGACGGTCCCGAAAGACAGTGTTGGCAACAAGGGCAGATGAATCGACGACGAGTCTGCAAACCCTCGTCACACCCGAGGCAACTCTAGTTCAAGTTTTCGCAATGATTGTTAAGTGGGCAAAAGATCAGTCCGATTCTCATCCGCATTTCGTGCCCCGCCTGAGTTTTTGTGGCGGGGGTACGAGTCGTCCGGTACAACCAAACCGTCCGTTAAAATCGCTCAAGAACCCAAGCGTGTTGCCACACGCTTCCGAAGTAAATGCGCACAATGAAACTGATCGTGTGGCCATAATTGCGGACGCTCGGCCATGCCGGGATCGTTCTCTCGCCCCGAACCGGAGGATTTAACATGAACCTGACGGATTTTTACAACGAAGTGGCCAAACTGGCGGACACCGACAAGCAGAAGATCGGCGTTTCCGACACGAAACGAGTGCTAGCCGTGGCGTTCAGTATCCTCGCCAAACACGACGCCGCCACCGTCCACGAACTCATCGCCAAGGGCCTCAGCATTGCCAAGAAGAAGGCGAAGTGACGGGGCATTGAAACGGGACGTGATACAACAGCCGGCAATCGGTCCGGGGCGTCCCCGGACCCGATTGAAAAGTTGATTCCGAGTTAACTTCGCTAGTCAAAACCGCCCGATTGGTTAGTTGGCGACATTGACCATGTAGCGTGATATCGCCTTAGTTGATGTATTTTCAAAGGCGATATGATACGTTTTCGCACGCTGCATTTGTCCTGATGGTACTTCAACCCGGAACGACGACGCGGAAACAGACGTCACCGTCAAGTCGCAGACGGGCGTGTTCGTATCCTGAATTGGGTTGTACGATTCGAGTCGTGCTCGGATGTCTTTGAAATCGCCTTTACCATCGAAAACCAGGGGCTGACCTGCCGCAGTCACCGGCAGACTGAGGCCAATTCCGCTCGACTTAAGGTAACTTTTACC
>JAYSXU010000784.1:0-8536 GCA_043716965.1 Fimbriiglobus sp. | reverse complement strand
GCTGAGTTTGGCCGCGATGGATTGGAAGCGTTCGACGATGGATTCGAGGTCGGTAGCGATCTCGGCGGCGAGTAGGTCGGGTGGCGGTAGGTCGTCGGATTCTTCGAGCGACTTGTCTTTCAGCCAGAACAAGTCGAGGTTCAGCTTGTCCCGCTTGTTGAGTTCCGCGTGGTCGTAGGCACGCCAGCGGCCTTCGGGCGTGGCTTCGCCCCACGTGGGTTTGCGTTCGTGGCGGTTCGGCGGGTTGTAACAGGAAACGAATTCGTCGAGGTCGGTGCGTTGGAGGGAGTTCGTTTTTAGCGTGAAGTGCATGTTGGTTCGCAGGTCGTACACCCACAGTTTCGTGGTCCACGGTTCTTCGCGGACCGTCTTGCGGTCGAAGAACAGGACGTTGGCTTTCACCCCTTGCGCGTAGAACAGCCCGGTCGGGAGCCGCAACAGCGTGTGAACGTCGTAGCCCTTCAGGAGCGGTCGCCGAATCTTCTCCCCGGCCCCGCCTTCAAACAGCACGTTGTCCGGCACCACGATCGCGCACCGCCCGTTCATGCTCAGCAGCTGCATGACGTGTTGCAGGAAGTTGAGTTGCTTGTTCTTCGTGTCCGCGATGAAGTCTTGGCGGGAATACGTCGAGTCGTCCTTCTCGACTTCCCCGTCGTCGTCGATCTTGGCGTTGCTGGACGCGATGCTCGATTTTTTACCGAACGGCGGGTTCGTCAGCACCACCGAGAACGTGTTTCCGCCCACTTCTTTCGACAAGCTGTCTTCACCAGAGCGAATGGGCGAAGGGTCGGTGTCCACCCCGTGCAAGTACAAGTTCATCACGCACAGTCGGGCCGTGTTCGGCACGATCTCCCACCCGCTGACGAACCGGGTCCGAAGGTTCTTCTTTTGATGCGGATCGAGTTTCTTGTGATGGTCCAGAATGTATTGCCGCGCGGCGAGCAGGAACCCGCCCGTTCCGCACGCGGGGTCGCACACGGTGTCATCGGGTGTCGGTTGAACGCAATCGACGACGGCTTGGATGAGCGTTCGCGGGGTGAAGTATTGTCCGGCCCCTTTCGGTGACTCTTCCGCACTTTTGGAGAGGGTCCTTCGTAAATGTCGCCTTTCACGTCGGCGGCCATCGCCGTCCACGTTTCGGACGCGATAAGCGAATCCAGGAGCCGCCGCAAGATGGCGGGGCTGTGGATGTCGGCGCGGGCCTTCTGGAACACCTGACCCAGCATCCCGCATTTCCGGTCGATCCATTTGGGGAAGATACGATCAAAGTCTTTGTCTGTTGTGAGTAAAGTCGTGTTCGTGGCCCGTGCCGTGGCCGCGATCCAAACGTCATTCTTCCCCATCTTTTGCCCCGTCACGTCAGTATCGGCGTCGATCGCGGCGTAGTTTTTCAAGATCTCGTCATCGTTGATTTCGACCCAGACCAATTGACGAAGTAGCTCTTCGAGCTTCTGAATTTTCGCCAGTCCCCACGGTTTGCCTTGGAGCTTGAACTTTTCCGTCAACGCATACATCTCACCGACCGTTACGACAGAGATCATGAAGGCATTCTGTGCCGCCGTGAGTTGATATTTCCAATCAATGTAAGTGCCGAACGGGTTGGCCCGAACCAGCGAGAGCAGAATATTCGTATCCAATAGGTAGCCGCCGCGAAGTGCCATCAACTTAACTCCCGGAGCGCGGCCTCACACTCTTCATTGGTCTCGTCACCCGGCCACTTTCCGAAGATCGACTTTAACCCCTCGGCCATTCGCTTCTTGTCTAGCTCGTTGAATTTCCGCTTCGCGTTCACGAACGGTTCTGGCGTTTTGGCGAAGAAGTTGTCGGCATCCGTGGCCAACCGGAACTCGTCCGCGTCGATCCGCAGTAACGCGCCGGAAGGGCGGTAATGAGCCTTGCCGAGCACGAGTACAGACCGCCCGAACAACTTGGCGAGTTCGTTGATGGAAGAATCGAGCAGCACTCCCCGGATCATCTCCCCCTGTGCCATCCGCAAGACGAACGCTTGTCGGCTTTCGCTGACGGTGTCGAGTACGCCGACCACCCGAACCCGGCGCGGTTGCGGGATACACGCCGAGAGGGTGCGGGCGGTTTGAAGCACCGCAGGCGTCAAATGGCACGGGCCGGTGTTTCGACCGGACAGTTCTAGTCCGGTGAACGGGCCGTCGAACACGCGGCTGAAGCGTGACAGTCTTTGAAGAAGGGGGGTGTCGAACTTCTCGCTGTCCTTGTCGCCGCGTTCCACGTCGTGAACCGTTTCGGCGAGCAAGTCAAAGGCGGTGAGTTCTCCGGGCGGAGGGCCGCCGAATAGCGACGGTTGTTGGTACAACTCGCTGGCAACGGAATTCAACCGAGGGGCTTGAAACCGCAGGTTCGTGGTGCCATTGCCGTCGTACCCCCAGAAAGCGGACGTCCGCGCAGCGTTCCAACCAACCCGGCGACTTCCCGCGCACGTTGCTCCGGTTGCGAAACGCCATTGCGACGGAGGCACGGATCAAAGGTTGGATTTCAGCGAGCAAGAGTCCCAACGAACGCGGGGGCAACTCGCCGTGAAAGCTCTCACTGCTCGTCAATCGAATTTCATGTTGAACGGTCGTCATTTGGCACCACCATTTCGGACAATGCTATTTTGCACTCCACGACGAGATTTAACCAGAGGGGTTGATGCAGCCGTTCTTTGAATGCGTTCGAGCAGCGCGGGGGCGGGTTCGTCGGCGGGGTCTTGCGGGACGAGGCGGCCCGCGAAAGCTTCCTTCAAGATGCTCTGCCGCAACCGGGCGGCGCGGGTGAGGTTCGCCGACACCACCGCTTCCGCTGCCGTCACGTCCGACAGCCGCGCTTCGACCTCTAACACGATCGCTTCTTGTTCGGCGAGCGGGGGAAGAGCAACGGACATAGTCGAGAATTTTGATGCGGACAGATGGTTGATTCCAACTCCAGCGGATATTTGGGCGAACACTTTGTTGCGGTAAAAGTGCAGAAAAACTGTCAGCAGATACTCACTTGCGACGTAGTCGGGGCGAAGTCGAAGAACTGTGTTTTGGAAGCAGCAGCCAGCCAATTCATCACGCCAGATGGCAGGCTTTCCAACATGCTCCGGGCTACCCGACGCCTCAGAAAGAATGATGTCACCGGCTCGGAGCGTGAAAGTAATTCGCTCTTTCGGTGTGAACTCCATTTCGAGAACATCGAACAGGTCCAGTCCGAATTCTGTGATGTTCGCCGCGCGAATGTACTTTGTCGGGAAATGCTTGCTCACGTTACCGGGGGATCGTTGTCGGCCAAGCTGAACCATTCCGAGTTGTTCCACACTCGCCCAACACCAGCCGTCGGGTAGCGCGGGTAGCGTTGCCGTGTCTGCCTTCGAGGGTTCGGGGTACTTGGCCTGCCAGTCTTTGGGCGGGGTTTTGCCGGTGGCTTGGAACTTGGCCCGTTGGTCGGCTTCCCACTTCGTGCGGCGGTTGGTGAGGATGCGTTCGAGTAGCGTCGCGGCCGGTTCGAGGTTCCGTTGCGTCGTGCGCCAATCGGCGGTCAGTTCGCCGGTGACAGCCGCTTTCAGCACGGAGGCCCGGTATCGCTTCAAGTTCACCCGTACCCGCTCCAACTCCACCACCGCCGCATCCAACTCCGCAAACAACTCTTCAATCTTCGCCACAATCCGCCGCTGCTCAGGGAGCGGGGGAATTGGAATCTGAAGACGTAAAAATCGACCATGCGTTAGGTTAAGACCGCTGTCGCTAATTCCAGTTTTCATTGCGTCAATTGCGGTAGTCGCATCCTGCGTGCGAAGAAAACATTCCAAAAAACTGGGATCTGCAATAACCTCATTTGCTCGAAAGCGGTATATCTTGCCCGACAAAATTAGCCGTGGTCGTGTATGACGCACAAGACATACGATTCCGCACCGATTTCTTGGTCCGGCACAAGTAAGTAAAATATCGCCAGAATGAACTTCCAAATTCGATCGTGGACGCAGACTTGACGGCAGCTTTTTATTATGCTCGCTTAGATACAATCCGTCTTGGATTGCCGTCGTTTTGAGAACTCCCCATTTGTCATCATCTTGCGAGGGTTCCTTTTCACATTGCGGACTCCATCCATGATGTAGAATTCGACCGTCCTCAAGCTGTGCGAGAACTGCGTCGATACTGACTGCAAACCATCCCGGCGGCAGAGCGTCCGTGCTCATGCGGCTAACCTCTCGTTGAGTTCATCCAGGATCGCGTCCAGTTTGTCGCCGAACAGCTTCGCGGCCATGCCGAGGCCGCCCATCTGATTGAACGGCACGTCGGACAGGTCGTCGCGGTCGATGCGGACGCTGGTGGCGATGTGGTAGCGGATGGCGTCCAGCCACTTGCGCTCGTCCGCCGTGAAGGGCCGCCCGCTCGCTTCCCGCTCCGCCACCCACGCCGCATACCGTTCGTTCACGGTTTGTTCAACCGGAACTAGCGGCGTCGCCGGGTCGATGGCGTGCCGCACCAGGGCGATCAGGTCCACCAGCTTTTGTGGGCCGGTCACCTTCACCGTGTTCGGGTCCACCACTTCAAAGGCGTGCCAGATGCGTTCCGGGTCGAACCGCTTCGGGGACGTCTTGAGCGCCGCCGCCAACTCCTTCAGGTGCTGGTAGCGCAACCCGAACCGGTACGGCTTGGAGTACAGCAGTTGCAGCGCTTCGACTTGGTCCTTGCTCTCCTCGCAGAACTGCCGGAAGTCGGACACCAGCGCGGCGGCGTTCTCCTTGGCCTTCGGGTCGAACTCCGCCCGGATGACGGAGTCGCGGGTGATCTCGTCCACGACTTGCCATTGGCTGTTCACGTCCTCCCACACGGACTGAATCACCTTCCGCAGCGCCGCCTTGCGGAACGGCTTCGTGGCCGCTTGCATCAGTTCCAGTTCGGTCGCGTCGAGTTGTTCCTCGGTCGGTTCCACGTCCGGCGTAAGCTGGAACTTCTCCGCCGCCCGCGCCGCCACCCGGACTTCGTTCACGCTGTCCAGAAGATCCGTTATCAACGCCTTTAGCGGTACTCCTGCGGTGGCAACAATGCGGTCCGCTTGCTCCGGGGTGACCTCGCGTTCCAGCCGGGCCAACCGCGCGCCAAGCGTCGAGACCGTGTCCGCATCACACCCGCCCGCCGCCACGAACTGCAACAGCTTGTCGAACGCCACGGACGGCTTGCGGTCGAGCGGCTTCGAGTCGGTCTTCGGGTGCTCGCACACCCCGACGCAATCGACGATCACGAAGTGCGTCTTCGCCCGCCCGTGGACGTTCACCTTCGCCATCTCGTCCGCCGTCGCCACCCGACAGCCCCGGCCCTTCATTTGCTCGAAGTACGAAAGCGACTTCACGTTCCGCAAGAACACGACGCACTCCAGCGGCTTCACGTCGGTCCCGGTCGCAATCATGTCCACGGTCACGGCGACGCGCGGGAAGTGTTCGTTCTGAAACTTCTTCAGGCTGGCGTCGGGGTCGTCGGCCTTGGAGGTGATCTTCACGCAGAACTCGTTGCCCTTGCCGAACGCCTCCCGCACAACTGCCACAACATCTTCCGCGTGCAGGTCGGTCTTGGCGAAGATCAGCGTCTTCGGCACTTCCGTCCGACCGGGGAACATCTGCGGCAGGCATTCCTTGAAGGTCCGGATCACGGTCCGAAGTTGGTCCCGCGACACCACGTCCCGGTCCAGCATGTTCGCGGTGTAGGTCAGGTCGGATTCCAGTTCCGCCGCCCGCTTGCGGAGCGACCGCCGGTCCCGCCGGGGAACGAACACGCCCGCCTGTTTCACCAGAGTCCCGCCGTTCGCCGTGACCTCCGTTTCGATGCGGAAGACCTCGAACCCCACGTTCACGTTGTCCGCAATCGCGCGTTCTTGGTTGTAGTCCTGCACGATGTTCGAGTTGAAGAACCCCGCCGTTTGCCCGGTCGGGGTCGCGGTCAGGCCGATGAGGAAGGCGTCAAAGTATTCGAGCACCTGTCGCCAGACGTTGTAAATGCTCCGGTGGCACTCATCAATCACGATGAAGTCGAAGAACTCCGGCGGGTACGCTTGGTTGTAGATCACCGGCAACGGCGCTTTGACGAGCGGCGCGACTTCAAACATCGACGCTTCGTCGTTCTCGTCGTCGTGGTCCGGTTCGCCGGACAGGATCGAGTACAGCCGTTGAATCGTGGTGATGACGACCTTCGCGGAGTGGTCGATGTGGTTGCGCCGCAAGTGCTGAACCGGGTATTCCTCCGTGAAGTTGTAGTTCGTGTACCGGCTGCGGTACTGCTCAAACTCCTTGAAGGTCTGCTTCCCCAAGTTGTTGCGGTCCACCAAAAACAGCACCCGCCGCGCCCCGGCGAACTTGATGAGCCGGTACAAGAACGAGACGGCGGTGAACGTCTTCCCGCTCCCCGTCGCCATGCGGATGAGTGACCGCGGGTAGTTGTCCGCCAACTTGTTTTCGAGCCGCTGCACGGTGTCAATCTGCACCGGCCACATGCCTTCGGCGTTGACCTCAGGCAATTGCCGAAGGCGCTGGCGAAGCTGGTGTTCGAGGTTCACAAGCCGAAGCAGTTCTTCCGGACGGTGGAACGCGAACACGTCCCGGCTGCGCGGATTCGGGTCCAAGTGGTTCGTGAACCGCGTTTGCTCGCCGGTCGATTCGTAACTGAACGGCAACGGCTTCCGGTACGCCGGCAACCCCTTCGGCAACCCGACCGTGTACTTTTCGGATTGCGTTTCCACGCCGATCAGCGTGGCCCCGAGCTTCTTCGCCTCGACAACACCGATGGCTTTTCCATCGACGTACAGCAAGTAATCCGCTTCCTCAATCGACATGCGAAACGAACAGACCGCAACGCCACGACCGGCGTCAAGGTCCACGTCTTCAAACTCTTGCACAACCCACCCAGACTGACCGAGCATGCGGTCAATACTGACGCGGGCCTTCTGTTCGGGTTTCATAAGCAGCCACGGCAACGACTCGACAACAATGCTGAACGTACTTGTGATTGTAGGACGACGACAGGCGCAGTGTGGGTGAATCCACCGCATCAGTTCGGGCTGCTAACGACGTGTGCAAATTCCCCACTCACCTTCACGATGCTTTCCCTTCAACCCCCGGTCCCACGCTTTGTTTGAAATGGGTGTTGCAGTGTGAACGAGTTCAGTTAGTATTGGAGTGCTCTTCTCTCTTCACGTCTTTTTGAGGCCTTCGCCATGACGACTTTGGTTTTGTTTTCGCCGCCGGGGCGGACCCGGTACCGTCGCTCCGCGTTCACGTTGATTGAACTGCTGGTCGTGATCGCCATCATTGCGATTCTGATCGGGTTACTGTTACCCGCCGTGCAGAAGATCCGGGAAGCCGCTGCTCGGGCCAAGTGTCAAAACAACTTGAAGCAACTCACACTCGGGTTGCACAACTTCCACGACGCCAACAACGCCTTCCCGAAGATTCAGGGCTTTAATCCGGGTTGGGGCCACTGGGCTTACGTGTTGCCGTACATCGAACAAGAACCGCTGTTCCGGCAAATCGACTTCACGCAACTCGTCAGTTGCAACAGTGTCGCTGCCATCCGGCAAGCCAAAATCGCCATGTTCATCTGCCCGAGCGACCCGGACAACGGCGGCGGTGTCGTGTTCGACAACCGCACGCTTCCGACGAGTGGTTGTGCCAGCGGACCCGGTACCCCCGACGGGGCAAGTGGGCGATTCCTGGGAACGATGACCAACTATGTGGGCAGCTACGGCGACGGGTTCAACAACATTCCCGATCCCGCAACGGACCCCTACGGCGGTGACGGCGCGCGGGTGCGTTACGGCTGCGGCGGGTGTGCGAGTAACTCGACCGCGACCGGCACAACGGCTTGCCCGCAACCGGGCATCGGCTACGGCGGCGGAGCGAACCACCGGGGGATGTTCGACTACACCGGCACCGGCACCGGCATCAAGATTCTGGATGTGACGGACGGCAGCAGTAACACGATCTTCCTCGGGCACACCGTCTGGAAGGCCGCGTCCAATAGCCAAATCTGGATGAGCAACACCGGCTCCGCAAACGGGACAAGCCTGCCGATTAACTGGATTCTGAAGCGCTGCCTGCCGTCACCGGGCGCCTCGGTCAATGCGTGCAACACCACGATTTCCAGTTGGATGACGCGGGGTTTCAGCAGCACTCACACGGGCGGTGTCACGGCGAGCATGGTCGATGGCTCCGTGCGGTTCGTTCAAGAATCCATTAGCCCTCAATCACTGAACGCACTCGGCAGCCGGGCCGGTGGCGAGGTGAACAGTGACTAATTTGCGCGTTCGCCACGTGGTCGGGGTTATGGGTTTCGCGGTACTCGGGCTGCTCAGTGGGTGCGGCGGTGACGGCAAAGTGCAACGGGCCAAGGTGAGCGGGACCATCACGTACAAAGGCAAGCCGCTGGTGGGGGCGAACATTAGCTTCCTGCCGGAGAAAAACGGCTTGCCGTCCGGGATCGGCAAGACCGACGCGAACGGGAAGTTCGTCCTCGGGAGTTACGACCCGGACGACGGCGCCCCGGTCGGGCGG
>JAYSXU010000783.1:0-2872 GCA_043716965.1 Fimbriiglobus sp. | reverse complement strand
CCAAAGTCTTGGCGTACCGGCGGGTGAAGCAGGTGCGGGCGGTGTGGTATTACAAGGCGGGGTTGAACCGCTTGGCAGGCAAGTGGGTCGGACAGGGTCCGACGGGCGAACGGTTTGCGAAGTCAGACGATCTCTTCGCCGCCGACCTAGACTTGTTCGGCAACGGCTCGCTGTTTCAACGGCTCAACACGGCGCGAACCGTTGAAGGCGAACAACACCTCGCCGAATGGCTGCTGAACCCGGCGACCGCGAACGAAGTCCAGAGCCGCCAGCACGCCGTGGCCGATTTGCGTAATCGACTCGATCTGCGCGAATACTTCGCCACGCTCGTCGTCGATGGGACCGAGGCCGCCGACTTTGCCACGCTTGCAGCATGGGGCCAAGAGCCGTTACGGGAAGTGGCCGCGTGGCGACGGTGGGGCGTGGTCATTCTCGGGTGGTGCAACGTCGCGGCGCTGTTCGGGTGGTTGGTTCTCGGCACGACGGCGTTGCCGTTGGCGGTTACCGGGGCGTTGTCGTACTTCACAGTCTGGCCGCTGTTGGCGTGGGCGAAAAAAGTCAACGCCCCGATCGACACCACCGCCAACGAGTTGCCGCTACTTGAAGCGATCTTGACGCGACTGGAAGCGGAGAAGTTCGACTGCCTGCGGTTGCAAGAATTGCAGACGCCGTTAACCCTGGCAACGGCTCGGCCGTCCCAGCAATTGCGTGACCTACGCACGCTCGCGGATTGGTACTCGTCCCGTCTCAACCCGATGTTTTTACCGATCGCGTTGCTACTGTTGTGGGACGTGCAGTTCGCGTTGCGGTTTGAAGCGTGGCGGGCACGCTCCGGGCCGATGATTGCCAAATGGCTCCACACAATCGCCGAACTCGAAGCCCTCAGCAGTCTCGCCGCCTACGCCTTTGAAAACCCCGCCGACCCGTTTCCGACCGTGTTGGAAACTCCCGAACCGCAGTTCGACGGCCACGCGATCGGGCACCCGTTGTTGGCCGATGACAAGTCCGTTCGCAACGACGTGCGGTTCGGCGGGGCCACGCGATTGTTGATGATTAGCGGCTCGAACATGTCCGGGAAAAGCACGATCCTACGGTCCGTCGGCGTGAACAGTGTGCTGGCCCTCGCCGGTGCCCCGGTGCGGGCCACTTCGTTGACGTTATCTCCGATGGCCATCGGCGCCACGATGCGCGTGCAAGACTCCCTGCAAGACGGCAAGTCCCGTTTCTTCGCCGAAGTCACCCGCGTTCGCGCTGTCCTCGATCGCGCCAACGGACCGAAGCCACCCGTGCTGTTTCTCTTCGACGAACTGTTCGCCGGCACCAACTCGGCAGATCGGTTAATCGGTGCCGAAGCCGTGTTGCGGAAGTTGCTGGATTTGGGTGCGGTCGGTCTGGTCACGACCCACGATCTCGCACTAACCGAAGCCGCTGATCGCCTCGGCAATCGCGTGGTCAACGTCCACTTTGCGGACCAACTGACCGACGGCGAAATGAGCTTCGACTACACCATGCGCCCCGGCATCGTCCCCCACGGCAACGGCGTCGCCCTGATGCGTGCCGTGGGGTTGGACGTGTAAGAAAAATCAAAGCCCACGGACGATCGTCCGTGGGCTTTGGGGACTTGCTGGGTTGGGCGGGCTAGTGGGCCAATTCGTGAAATCGACGGGCGTGATCTCGCCGGCGCGGAAGGTGACTTTGATAGTTTGCGATTCCGGCTGACCGCCACGGATCATTTCGGCTTTCATGATGTAGGCGTAGTCCTGACCGGGTGGTAACGGCGGGGTGTTGAACTCGCGGACCAGTTCGGTGCGGTCGTTCTTTTTGCCATCGACAAAGAGGGTCGCACCGGCGGGCAGTTTCACCGTGATCTTGGCCCGTTCCGTTGCAGCGGTTGGCACGGGCACTGTCAAGGGCTTGACACTGGCGGTGGGCTTCGCGGCAAAGTCCGTGCTGTAGGGCAGTGGACCCGTCACGGCGGGTGGTAGCACGGGCGGCACGAAATTCTTGGCGTTGGTCAGGTCGTTGAACTCCACGGGGTACGTGTTGCCGGACCGGACGTTGATGCGCTTCGTCTGGCTGATGGTTTCGCCGTTGCGGACGTACTCCGCCCGGAAGGTGTAAGTGAACTCGCCTTCTGGCAGCAGCGGGGTCACGAATTGCCGTTCGGCGGAGGTCAGTGCCAGGGGCCGGTTTTCGGCGAACAGTCGCGCATCCGCAGGTAGGCGGACGATGACCGTGGCGCGATTGGTCTGACCCTGAAAGGCACGCAATGAGTTTCGTTGTTCCGGTACAGAGTCCGGTGGGCTGTTGTAGGACTGCGGCACGGCGGGCATCGGCGTTGCGGGAATGTAGCCGCCATTGTCGTAGCTGGGGCCATACACCGGCATCGGGATACCGGACCCGCCCGACGCCCCGATACAAGAGCCGCCGTCAATGACCGGGTATTGCGACATCGCCGGTGAGGGAACGGCGTAGCCGTCGGACATGCCGGACATCGGCGCGGAGCCTTGGCAGGAGTAGCTTGGCGTCCCGGTGCAGGACGCCGCGTACCCCGTACACGAACCCACCCCCGCCGCCGTGCGACCCGTACAGGAACCGTAGCAAGAGTTGTTGTTGAACGCTCGCAATCGACCGTTGCCGTAACACCCACTGCCCGTGCAACTTCCGGTACAGCTACCGTAGCCCCCGGAACTGCGACCCGTACACGAGCCGTAGCATCCGGTGCAGGAACCGTGACAGCCCCCACGGAAGCTAAACAAGTCCCGGAAGAACCCGTTGAACTCGGTCGTGTCCGGGGCGGCGGACATCGCAGTCATGAGAATCAAGCTGTACATGGCATTCACCGTTAAACCGGGCAACGTGCGTCGTGATG
>JAYSXU010000782.1:0-8553 GCA_043716965.1 Fimbriiglobus sp. | reverse complement strand
CAACCACATCATCAGCCGCCCCGACGAAGTGAAGGCCGCGAAGGAACCAATCCTGCGGTGGACACAGGCGTAACACAAAGTGCGGTTGCTTGAAACTGTCCGGAAACAAGGGGTTGCCATGTTGAAACCTGGCAGATTTAGCCTCGAAATGCAGAGACAAAACTGAAGAGTGGTGATGCATTGCCGGGATGTGCAGGCCGACTTGATCTTCTTTGATTTGTGTCAGTATACTTGGAGTACAGAATTTCACGTAGTAGCGATACCAATTGATGGGTGAATTGCCAATGTCTACTGACAGCTATCAACACACCCAAGTCTGGAAAAGAACTCTCGCCCCTCAGAAAAAAGACGATCACAGCGCAAGTCGAGAACGACTTCGTACTGCTTTTGTCAGATTCCGCGAGCGTGCTGCACAACTAGGCGGTGATATCTCTCGTGATCTTCCGTTCTTCACCGTTCACGACGTAACCCATCTCGATGCGCTCTGGGAAATGGTCGATCTGATCGCCGGGTCCGACTACCCGTTGACGCCGAGCGAGACATTCATCCTCGGCGGAGCGATTTTGGTGCATGACTTGGCGATGTCGCAAGCCGCGTATCAGAACGAATTTGACAAGCTGAAATCCGAACCGATCTGGCGAGACACGGTCTCGGGGTTGCTGCGTGGTAAGTTCTCCCGAACACCAACGCGGGATGAAATCGCCAACCCTGACGCTGAAACCGAAAAGTCAGCTATCCAGACACTATTGCGTGAACTTCATGCAAGACAAGCGACAGTTTTGCCAACGAAGGAGTGGGGCTACGCTGGGACGAAGTACTACCTGCTCGAAGATGCCGAACTACGTGTGGCGTTTGCAGATGACATTGGGAAAGTAGCGTTCAGCCACAACTGGCCGCTTGAGCACCTTCTTAATTCAACTAAGCTCCTACAAAAACCGGCAGGTGGCCCAGGCTGGCTACCACGCCAGTGGACGGTCGATCTCGTCAAACTTGCCTGTTTGTTGCGGACTGCTGATGCTTTACACGCCGACGAACGACGCGCACCAGGATTTCTAGCGGCGCTTCGACAACCGAGTGGAATTTCTGACCAGCACTGGCGTTTTCAATTACTCCTGAATGCTCCACACCGTGAGCAGAAAGATGACCGCATCCGCTATCGATCGAACCGACCGTTTAAGATTGACGAATTCGATGCGTGGTGGATCTGCCATGACTGGCTACGCATTGTAGACCGTGAACTATGGACCGTCGATGCGTTGCTGGCGGACACAGGACGTCCACGGCTCGCCGCAAAAGGGGTTTGGAACGTCGATGATCCGACACGTTTAGCCGAGGATGTGCAGACCGAGGGATGGGAACCCGCGAACGCAGAGGTCCGGATCAGTGACATCGCCGGACTCGTCCGAATGCTTGGTGGAAAGCAACTCTATGGCGACCGCCCCGAAGTACCCCTGCGCGAACTTATCCAGAACGCAGCCGATGCTGTTCTGGCACGGAGAAAAATCCAGAGCCGTGACACGGCGTTTGGACAAATCATTGTGCGGTCAGGCATGGACGACACGAACAACCAGGAGTGGATCGAGGTCCAGGATAACGGCATCGGGATGTCGAAATACGTTCTAACTGGGCCACTCCTCGACTTCGGTGTCGCGTTTTGGGGCACCTCTCGGATGCGCCGCGAGTTTCCCGGTCTTGAAGCTGCGGGCATGGAAGCAACCGGACAGTTCGGGATCGGCTTCTTTTCGACGTTTATGTGGGGAGAGCATGTTAGGGTCATTACGAGGCGGTACGATCGCGGCTACGACGAAACATGGGTGTTGGAGTTCCGAAGTGGCGTCCATATTCGTCCACTTCTGAGAAAAGGCACATCAGAAGAACAATGTTCCTTGCCCGAAGGTGGGACCCGAGTGCGCGTGTGGTGCGAAGCAAGCCGACAAATCCCTATGACGCTTCTACGTCGTGAATCACCTTCTACATCACCGTGTAATTGGGTGGAGCTATGCGAGTGGCTAGCCCCTGCCCTAGATGTGAATCTCGATGTAGATGTCGAGGGTACACTACATTCTGCTGTGAAAGCAGACGATTGGCTGACGATCGATGCAACAACGATGATTTGGCGACTGAACCGGAAGAGTTCTGACAACGCGAGATCCGCAATTCAAAGGAAGTGTACCTTCTGGCACTATGCAACGTCATTCTTGAGCATGGTCTGGGATGAAAATGGGCGCCCATTTGGACGTGGAACAATTTGGGGTCATGGCCCATCGTGGTATCGTGCAAGTTGTACGGTCTGCGGCGGGATTCGGACTGATGGAGGAGCCAACTTCATGGGCATCCTGTTCGCAAAACCAGAAACAGCATCTCGCCACTCGCCGATCAAATCTCAAGACCAAACTGAGTGGCGAGACTGGGCACAAGAACAGCGAACATTAGATCGCACAGTCAAGTTTGATATAGAACTACGAGCACAAGCTGCAATACAACTTACACCGTTTCTAAATCCTGAAGACATGCCAATTGGCAAGAATCAAAATGGATGGATAACACTTAACGAATTCGCATCTGAGATCAAAGATGTTTCAATTTTTTATTGCATCGCTGGTTCACTTTGGGCTGTATCCTCATTACTCCAAAAATTTCAGAATAAGCCAACAATCGTTGTGGACGGTCACTATGTCATGAATCAACTTGACGGGGGTGGGTTTGCGGTAGTTCGTTTACTGCAAAAGGAAGCCGAAAAACAATGGGGTTGTGAGTGTCAAGTGTCGGATCTGAATCAAGGAATGACCAGTATAGCGATCGATGGCGAACCTGCGTCGATGCATGTGATAACATTCACGCGATCAGACTCGGATGCACCCCAAGCCTAACACAACGGCGTTTATAGGCGTAATCACCACGTCGGCGCTTGCAAGACTTGTTTCAATTGGTCGAAGCCGGGTTTGACCGGCGCTTCGGGTTGGACGACCGGGCCTTTGGGGTCGGTGATTCGATTCACGGTTAGGTAGATGTTGTACAGAATCAGCCAATACGCCACCGTCAGTGCGGGTAGCGCCAAGATCACGATCGCGGAAATCGCTTTGAACACCAGGTGCAACATGCCGTTAACGCGGACAATGCTTTGATCGTAGGGACCGTCGTCGGCACGGGGAATACTTGTTAAGCCGTTTGCCAGCAACATGACGAACGAGGCGAGGACGATCAAAACCAGCCAGACGAACCGGGCGTAACTGTAGTACCCGACTCGTTTCACCGCGACCGGCGAGATCACCATCCCGAACAGGCTTCGCGGGTACCGTAAGAACAACAATTCCATTGCACCGCCCAACGCCGCAGCAATGGCGATCAACCCGGTGAAGCCGAAGTAAATCGTGCCGACGGCTGCTAAGTAAATCAACACGCCGTATGAAGCATACGTGATGCTTTCCGGCGTCGAAACCGCACCCGCGGTGTTCCGGCTAAACCGATACCCCAATGCCCGCAAGCCGCCCGTGACCGTGAACATCGAGATCAGAAACAAGAACGGAATCCAGTTCATGTCTCGGTCCGGCAACGTCACGAACTTGCCGTGAACTTTATAGAGCAAGTCCTCGGACCAAATCGCCAGTGCCACGGCCAATGACAAATACCAGATCGCGGACGCCGACAGCAGGATCAAGATCCCCCGTCGCGCGTTTTGAATGTCATCCGAAAGGACCGGATAAACCAGCCACATAAATCGCCTCGCGTCATCCGTGTCGAAGTCTTGGTGTTAACACTTGTTACGTCCTATCAAGTGGATTGTAGCTCATGGCACGTGAGACACCTATCGTGCGAGAGCAGAAACCGACGATCCACGAAAAAACCATGCGTCACAGGTATTCCGTAAGTCGTGGTCGAGGCGTTGCGTGGGCACCGACAGTGATCGGGGATCTCGAAAAGATTTTAGACAGGATTCACAGGATTCAACAGGATTCAAATCCGATCATTTAATCCTGTTAAATCCTGTTAAATCCTGTCTAAAGTCGATTGACGGTGCCCATTTCGCCAAGCAACGAAAAAACCGTGCGTCACAAGTGACGCACGGTTGAGAATGTTCGGAAGAGTGCGATCAGTCACCGCACATGCTTTCGTTCAGTTTCTGTAGGGCTTCGCTCTCGATTTGGCGGACCCGTTCTCGGGTCAACCCGAGGCACTCGCCGATTTCTTTCAGGGTCTTCGGCTCTTCATCATCTAGCCCGAACCGCATTCGCAGAACACTGGCTTCGCGCTTGTCCATTTTTTCGAGTAACACGATCACGTGCTTCAGGTCGTCCGATTCGACCATCTCCGTGTCCGGCGTCTTGGCTCTGCTGTCCATCAACATTTCGTCAATGGACCAACCCTGTTCGCCTTGGTCGGATTGCGGGGCGGCGTTGTAGACGCGGATCGCTTTCTTAATGATGTTGAGCTTTTTCTTCGGCAAGCCGAGCAGCTTCGCCACTTCTTCGTGGGTGGGCGGGCGACCGAGTTCATCATTGAGCTTGTTGGTGGCACGCCGCCACTTGGAGAGGAGTTCGACCATGTAAGCGGGGATGCGAATCGTCTTGGCGGTGTTGACCAGCGCCCGCTTGATGGACTGCTTAATCCAGTAGCTAGCGTACGTGCTGAATCGGGTTCCCATCACCGGGTCAAACCCTTCGACCGCCCGCAACAAGCCCAGGTTGCCTTCTTCGATTAAGTCTTGAAGGGCCAGCCCTTTTCCGGTGTACCCGCGAGCGATATTCACGACCAACCGCAAGTTGGCCCGCACCATGCGGTCGCGGGCCTCGGTGTCCCCGACCGCGATAGCCCTGGCAAGTTCTTTTTCCTGGTCCGCCGAAAGCAGTGCGGTCCCGTTGATTTCGCGCAGGTATGTCTCCAACGGAGATTGGACCACATCGGAGCGATATTTGCGAAGTCGAGTCATGGAGATCTACACCCTGGCTACGTGACAATTCCGGCTTCGCAGGTGGGGTTGCATACCCACAACAAGGGCCAACGCATGTGGCCGTCCGCCAACACCCATCCACCTGGGCGTCCTAGGACCCGAAGATTTCTATCGACCGCTGAAACAAGAATTCGGTAGCTTGCGCTACCATGCCGTTCGACATGAGGGGGAATGAGAACGGCAGTGCGAGTACAGTCCCAATAACCGGCACGTCAAAACCAAAAATTCCAGCCGACGTGTTTGGCAACGTCCCTGGTGGTATTCTGGGTAACATCCGTGTTGCTGACCTCATTCGACCACCAAGTGACACGAAACGGGGTGTGCAACTGGCTGGCGTGAAGTTTATAGGTCACAGTTGAACGCGATGCAAACGATTTTCTTGCAACAAGCGAAATCATCGAAAACACCAGTCAAATGCGATGAAATCCCGCACCGGGCATAGCATTAGATACGCCGATTGGCGTCCGGGTTCCATCACGATTTGGCATTATTTGCAACTCTTTTTCAGGCGAATGTGTTCGGAACAAGAAGTTTCGCAACCGGCTGTGAATCCACCACTCGAATTCCCACGATCGCACCAACCCCCCGGATCCGAAATCTCAGTTGCGACCAACCGGGGCTGGCGAATTCTTCAGGCGCTCCGCCTGAAGAATTCGCCAGCCCCGCGTGATCTTTTTCTCGGATTTGTCTTGCTTTCGTTTCGATCCCTCGTCACCATCACACGACTCACATTCTGTGACTGTGTCGTTTCGGTCGTTGTATCAATTCACTTGTTCGCAACGCCGGAAGACTTTCTCTCTCCCACGTCGTCTGGAGTTTGCTGTGATCCGTTCTTCGCCCATTGGGTGTTCACGCCGTCGTGGATTCACCCTCATTGAGCTATTGGTTGTGATCGCCATCATTGCGATCTTGATTGGCCTGCTGCTACCGGCCGTCCAGAAAGTTCGGGAAGCCGCTGCCCGTGCCAGTTGCCAGAACAACCTGAAGCAACTCGGGCTGGCGTCGCACAATTATCACGACGCGATCGGGACTCTCCCCCCGCTTCGCGTCACGAACAACACCGTGACCTGGTTCGTCCTCATTATGCCGTTCATGGAGCAAGATAACCTGCGCAACCTCTGGACGCCGACGGCGAACTACTCGTCCGCCACGAACAACGCAGGCCGCCTGTTTCAAGTGAAGTCGTACTACTGCCCCAGTCGGCGCGGGCCGGGTTCGGACAGCGTGAGCAAGCAAGAAGACGTGATCCCCGGTGACGCTAGCCCGCCGCCAAACTTCCCCGGCCCCGGATCTGATCCCCGCTTCGCCGGGACGAACAACCCGCCCGGAGCGTTGGGTGATTACGCCGGGTGTGTCGGGACTGTGAACGGCTACCCGTCGAACTTGACGTCGATCGACTGGGCGAGCATTCGGGCCAACGGGGCACTGATCCAAGGTGAAGCGCCAGTCGGCGGAAGCTTCAAGGGGCTGACCAAATTTGCGTCGATTACGGACGGGTTGAGTAACACGTTCTTGGCCGGCGAAAAGCACATCCCGCAAGGGATGTTCGGTCGCGCCAAGGTCGGCGACGGCTCGATTTACAACGGCGTGTGGACAACCTACTCCGGTCGCGTTGCCGGCCCGGATGACCCTCTGGCGAGCGGCCCAAACGATGTGACCCCCAGCACAACAGGCGATGCGTTTTATGCCCGACGGTTCGGCAGCTACCACACGGGCGTCTGTCAGTTTACGTTGTGCGACGGCAGCGTTCGCGCCGTCCGAACCAGCATCAGCCCGATTACCCTGCGGTTGTTGGCAGTGCGGAACGACGGCGAAGTGATTCCGAGCGAATGATGGTTGGCAATTCAAAACAGGGGTCGGCTGATGGGAACCCAACTGCCGACCGCTTCGTTTAACCCAAGAACAACCACGCCGCCGACGCGGTGAAGAAGAAGGTTGCGGCGCACAACAGCGCGAGGTGCCAGAGGGGGATCACTTTCTCTGGTGGCGGTAGGCTGGCCTTTTGGACCGCCAGCGTCGCTAGCAGATTCGGCCCTTTGCCTGGGGTGGTAATGCCGCGATTGGGGTAGAAAGTCTGGGTGCGGCCTGCCATCGTTTTTGGCCCGGCTGATGCCGACGGCTCCGGCAACCGCATTACGTCGCAATCTTCGTCATCGACTTCTTCAATCTCGGCGGGTCGGGGCGACGCTTTTACAACGGGAGTCGGTGGCAGTCGCTTCACTTTCTCCTGGACTTTCGATGTCACCTCGAACAGCACATCTTCATCGGTATCGTGGTCAGTCCGCACCGGACCGGCTGGGACCAGTACGGGTTGCTTGGCGGCAACCGTTGACGCGACCGCTTTCGTGATCGAAAGCGCTGCGGCCAGGGAACGGTATTGCTTGGTGACCGCGGAGTTCGGGTGCAAAACGGCAACCGACGTGCCCAACACCAGGGCACGGGATACCTCCGCATTGAACGGAATCACCTGTGGCAAGATCCCTTGGAACTTCTCGCGGAGCCGCATTTCCGTCTTACAATTGGGCAGCAACCCGGAGGGTAGGGTCATGAGAATGCCCCGCAGTTTAATCCTGCTCCCTTCGGACTTCACTTGGCGGATGAGTTCGAGGAACGTCGGCAGCGTCCGAAACGACATCGGTTCGCCGCGTTGAACGATGAGTACCTCTTGGGAAGCTTTCAGCAAGGCTTTCTGGCGAGGCCCGAGCATCGCCGGGGCGTCGATCACGATCAAGTCGTAACTCCGTGGCAACGGCGAATTCGGGATCGCTCTGAGGAATCGGTTCAAATGATCTTCATCGGTCGAGTCCGCCGGGTACGGCGTTAGGACATCCAGGTTCGGGATGACACCGGCCCAGACGCAGCCCCGACGGGTGACCCGATCGGGTTGGGGCGGTTTGCCGTCCCGGTCCGAGCGGGACAACTGCAACGACGTGGCCACGGTCCCTAACGGGTCGGCGTCAAGCAGGAGCACCCGCTGGCCGCTTTGGGCGGCGAGGGTAGCGAGGTTGATCGCGGTCGTCGTTTTCCCGACGCCGCCTTTTTGGCTAGCGATGAGCAGCGTATGCACGTTGACCCCCCTTGCGCTCTGCGAATTGTTTCCAGCCGGCCTCTGCGATCAGTTCGCCGAACGTGTCCGCGAGGGTCGCCAACGACGATCGGGCCACGCCGTCCGGAAGGTCACTCCCCGGTGTCAGTGGCCAGTCACTCAAGTCTTGACACAACGGGATCGGCGGTTCGACGAACAAACCGCCGCGTGCGTCCCGAATAAAGGACAAGCATCGCACCTGGGCGTCGTCGGCTTCTTCAAAAAGATTGACCACGATCCCCAACAGTTCCAAGTCCGGCCGAGTCGTGCAGGCTTTCTGAATCGCCTGGGTAGCCGCCGGCAACGTGTACAACGCCAAGGAATCCGCGAGACAACAGACAACCACGCCGTGAGCCAGATTCAACACTTTCTGGGCGAGCGGTTCCGTGGCAGCGGGCGTGTCAATAATGACAACGTCTTGCCCGAGCGGAATGTGGGCTTCACCGTCGTGCGCGATCACGAGGTTCACGTTGGCCCACGGGCAAACGCCCGACGGCCCTGCGGCGACGATCGACGCGGC
>JAYSXU010000781.1:0-2891 GCA_043716965.1 Fimbriiglobus sp. | reverse complement strand
AACCGCGGAGACTTTGGGCTGGCTCATGACGGCGACTATAGCCACACGGCCGGACTTCGAGAACCCGATTCACAACGCCACTGCGTAACTCCTATCTGTGTCTCTGTGGTGAATTCTGATTTAAGAGGCCCTCAGCGTAAAAACTCAACCATTGCGGCTGCCATCGGGGTGGGCATCGTGTACTGCGGGTAGTGGCCACATGGTTGGAACTCGATGCGGCGAACGTCCTTCACGCCGGCTTCGACCTCGGCTTCCCAATTTCGCGGGACGATTGTGTCGATGTTGCCACCGATCATGAGCAGGGGTTGCGTGATCGTGCCCAGCATCGGACGCAGGTCGAGTTGGTCCAAGATGAGGGCGCGTCGGGCGGCACAACGAATCGGCGTGACGCCGCTGCATTCAATCAAGAATTGAAAAACTTCCGGCGGGCAACCCTCGAACTGGTGGGCTTCCAGTTTGGTCATCACGCGCTTGCGGATCGGCAACTGGCCCATTCGCCACGGCCAACTTCGACCGACTTTCGCCAAGCCGCGTTCAACACGGGTCAACGGCCGGCGGGCAAAACCGCCTTGTAGCACGGCCCGTCGAAACCGCTGGGGGTAAGTCGCAATCGACCGCAACGTGACCGTCGAGCCGAACGACGAACCCATGACGTCCGTGGTCTCAATCTTCAAGTGGTCGAGTAGGGCAATCAAGTCTTCGGCGTAGTGCGGGTGTTGATACTGATCGAGTTTCGCGCCGTCAGTCCACCCGTCGGCTAGCTCGTAACTGATGCACCAAAAGCCCGCATCGACCAGTTGACTCATCAGCAGGCAAAACGAGCGTTTTTGGTCACACAAGCCGTGAACCAGCACAATCGGTCGGTGCGTCGGGTTGCCCCACGTGGCGTACTCCAAGCGGTAGCGGGGGGTCGTCACCGTGGCGATTTTCCCTTCGGCATCGAATCGCCGTTGTGCGGTGTGCAGATCGTCCACAGTTGGGTGGGGCGAATTCATGGCGTGTCCCTTCATTCGTAAAACGCGGCGGAGGCGAAGCTAACGCTCTCGTGCCCGGTGGGGTGAACGTATTGCTGATAATGCAACACGCGACCGGATTGCGGCTTGATGGTCTGTAGTGTTAACCACGTCGGCGGCAAGCCACAAATCCGGCGCGCATCGTCCTCACTGACGATTACATCAAAATAGGTACTCGGGTTCGCCGTCGTCAATTCCGCTAGAAGACGCGCATCCTGGGTCCGGCTCGCACTCAGCCACGCGGGGTGAACGGGTTCGGGGTCACGGAATTTCGGCCCGATGTGTGCCAAGTCCCCGCTGATGATGTAACAGACCCGTTCACCCGCGTCGGCCTCGGCGTGTTGCAACGCACTCACCATGCGAGCGATGTCCGGCTTCGCTTGCGGTGAGACACCATCTCGAATGCAATCGTGGAACGACCCCACCAAGAGTGGCACGATTCGGAACGGGCGGTGTTGTTCCAGCAGGTACTGAAGCAGCAACACTTCCAGTTCGATGGAGTGCTCCGGAAGGTGGGCGAACGGGTCGGCAAAAAGGCCGTCACCGTAGTGGTTCACGAGCCGATCAACATACGCTTGATCGGTTTCCACCGTGCCCAACGGGGTGGTGAAGTTCTTCCGCGTCAGCGTGAAGCGGTGGTGCGAATAGTGCGAGGTGGCCACGATGACGAAGAGGCTGGCGTCGGTCCGCTCGATCAATTCCTTGAAGCCCCAACCGTAGGTCACACCACCCCGCCCGTAATCCATGTGCGGCACAAGCACCGCGCGGAGTTTGTCTGGTTGATCGCGTTTTGACCTGGGTTCCGTCGGCGTACCCGGACCGTCGCTCGCCGTGAATAACTTCCCCAGCATCGTGCGAATCGCGTCGGGTTCTTCCGGGTACGACCCGATGCACGACGGCAGTCGTGCCCGGCCGGTCACGTACTCTTGAAACTTGGGGCCGTCGAGAAACAAGGCGTCGTCCAACGTGGCCACGAAGTCAACGAGCATGTCCCACGGGAGTTGTGGCCCGACCTCGTCGTGAATTTCGCCAAGGGACTTCTCGCCTGTGAATCGTTGCAGAAAATACATCGCTGCGGAGGAGAGGGTCAACACGGTCGGGACGAGTCGTTGGGTATCCATCAGCCCGATGTGATCGGGGTGCGATGCGGGAATCGGGCCAATCGTGGGGCGTAAATAGGGTCGGAAGTCACGCGGATAGGCTGAAAGCAGTGGCATCACAATCCTCACGCCGAACGGTCGGTCCCGTTACATGGTATCAACGACGTGAGGTCGAATCGAGTGGTGATGTTAACCCGGAATTGTCACCACAAATCACACGAATCAGACGAATGAAATCAAGATTGCTAAGAGCCGCGTGGTTCTATTCTGAGGTTGGCACTCCTGGCCCCACTCGTCGGCTGAAAGAAGTTTATTCTTTGTTCGTCTGATTCGTGGTGAAAGGAATTCTCCGGGTTACGGGCGGGCGTTGGCCGTGGATGGGTTTGCCAGGGCGGGTTGAGCGGGTGCGGCGATTAGTGCGAAGGTGGCCCACACCACGATCCCGAACACGAGGCTAAATGCCAACCCCATGACGATCCACTGCTTGGACTTCTCGGCGGACGACGGCTTCACAGTAGACGTGGAGGGCAATGCCGCTGCCCGTTTGAATAATTCAGGGATGTCGATTATCGGCTTGTCGGATGTCCGCAACGGCTTCTGGGTGACACCGTGGCTTGCGATGGCCGGCAACGTGGGGATTTGGAACGTATTTTTTGCCGGTGTTGCCGCCGGAACTGGCGGCTTCACGGGTATCGGTGTCTTCGCGGATAGCGGCGTGGGCCGTGGTCGGGGCGTAATGGCGTTCAACAAGTCAGCCGATGCGGTACCATCGACTGAC
>JAYSXU010000079.1:0-6138 GCA_043716965.1 Fimbriiglobus sp. | reverse complement strand
ACGTCCCGCGAGCCGTGGCGAACGAATCGAGTTCGTCGAACACGATGATCGACGGCGCCGATTGACGGGCTTTGTGGAAGATTTGCCGCAGATTTTCTTCGGATTCGCCAACCCACTTACTTTTAAGCTCCGGGCCAGACACGATCGTGATCGCGGCACCGATGGCGGTGGCGATCGCTTTGGCGAAATACGTTTTGCCGGTGCCGGGTGGTCCCCAGAAGATCATGCCACGCGGGATGAGTTCTTCCAGGCGGGCGACTTGCTCCGGGTCCGTGGCCAAGTCCCGGCGTTGCAACACATCAAGGACTTCTTCCCGAAGCCGTTTCTTCACCTTCTCGTACCCGCCGATGTCCCGCCCGAGGTCGATGTCCGGGATTTCCAGCGTGCCGGTCAACGTCGCTTGACGTAAGTGACGGTACGCCTGTTTGGGATCGGCGGGGTAGTCTTCGCCTTCGATCGTCGAGAGCAATTTCCGCAGCCGGACCGCGTTGACACCCGACACATATTTGTAAAGTTGCCACGGGTTGAACTGGCGACCAAACTTGCGGGCTTCCCGCTGCGTGATGAGGTGCTGGAGTCGGTTGCGGCTGTTGCCGAGGATCGAGACGCGGTGAGGGAACAGGTTCTCGATCACCTTCGGCAACGGGAAGGACGGGTCTTTGAACCCCAGCCAGACGAGTTCGGGATTCTCGTACAGTAGCGGAATCACTTCCCGCGCTTCGCCGGTTAGACCGCCACTTCCCGTTGTCAACAAATCCAAATGGGGCAGCACAACGACACGCCGTTCGACGGCCCCACGGACGGCTTCGCGTAGTTGCGAAATCATCGTGCCGATTAACCCGACCGGCATCGGCCCTGCTGGTTGGTCGGACTCGCGTGGGCGGCCATCGAGATAAATGCAGCGAAGGTTTTGATCGCGCAACCGCGCCCGAAGATTAACGAACAAGTACGGCGCGAGTTCTTTGTCACACTCGATCAGACTGGGCAACCCCCGGACCAAGTGCCCGGCCACGTCGGCCATCTCGGACGCATAAGCCGCCTCGACCGCTTCTTGCGGGGTGAGCGAGGCCGGGAGTTGCGATTCGGGAACCGTGAGACTCATAGATTCGGGGCCAGAGTGGGAGTGAACAAAAACAAAAACCGTGAACCACGAATGACACGAATCGGACGAATGAAATCCGGACAGCCAAGAGTAGCACGCATCGAAAAATGGAGTTCCGACTCCCAACTCTCCGCTCCTTGGCTGTCAATTCTGATTCGTCCGATTCGTGTGATTCGTGGTGAACCCGTCTGAGTTACACTTCAATTTTAATCGTCAACGACCCCGTCTCGGCGTCTTCGCTGATTTCTTTCACGGTGCCGAGTTGTTGGGCCTTCTGCTTGAGAGCGTCTCGGGTGACTTTATTGATGACCTGTCCGAGTTCCGGTTGCAATTCTTCCAGGTGTTTTTCCAGGGCTTCCGTGGCCTGTGTTTGCAGACGTTCGGTTTCGCGTTCGGCTTTCTTTTCGATGTCCTGCTTCAACTGGTCCTTCACCCGATCCCGGACGGCTTTTTCGCCGGGGCCGACATCGTCGTAAGTCGTCGTATCCCGTTTCGCTTCGATGGTCACTTTCTCATCAACTTCGGACTTCACGGAGACTTCGCCGTTACAGGGGTCCACGGTCACGGTTAGCTTGCCGTCTTTGCGAGCGAGGGTGCCGTCGTCTTGTTCCTCGAACCCGCGATTCTTGAGTTCGCCCTTCAGCAAGTCGGCCATCTGTTCGGGCGGGAGGATTTCGAGCAACTCCAGTTGCGTGCAGATCTCGTCGGAGCCACGCAGTTCGCGGGTTTCGGATTCCTTCACGGTGATTCGGTAAGCGCGGCTCATGGTGACTCCTTAAATCTTCAACGGTTCCAGTTGGTCAAGAATTCGTTTGGCACGGGTGGTGATCTCATCGCCTCGGGCCAGTTCCCAGTCGGCTTTCCAAAGTTGGCTGGCTTCGTAGCCGTCGTCAAAGTAGCCAATCGCGCGTGCCGCGCGATCCCAACGGTGCAGCGTGTCCAGTTGGCGTGGCAGTGCCAGAGCACTGCGTTGGGTGTCTAGCCGATCCGCCAATCGCAGCGGCCCG
Organism: Fimbriiglobus sp.; assembly: GCA_043716965.1. Lineage (GTDB taxonomy): Bacteria > Planctomycetota > Planctomycetia > Gemmatales > Gemmataceae > Fimbriiglobus. The sequence goes on along the minus strand of JAYSXU010000079.1, from coordinate 4,029 downwards.
GAGCCTTGCAAACCACCCGTCCAAAAAGACGGCGTGAGTTCAGTGTTGCCCAGAATGACCGTCGCGGTTCGTAATACGAACCGCGCCAAGTCGGTGCGACCGGACGTTTCCGCAACCTTCAAGAAACTTGCCAGCATCGCTAATTCCGCCCGCCCTTGGTGCCGCATTCGCTTCCAATCACCGATTTGGCCCTTGCTGCGTTCGGAACGAATCCAGCGTTGGGCCAGCACGGGTTGCAGGCATTCCAAAATTGCCGCCCGTGTCCCCATCATATACGGACTGAAGTTCGGTAACTCGGGTTCATCGGTGTTCGCAAAATCGGCAGGACAAAGGAGCCAGCAGAGCGGGTTGAGGTCGAAAACAGCCTTGCCTGCGATTGCGGGGATGACATCATGCAGTGGTCGCAGCGCGTCGAACGCCATCGAGAAAAAAAGTTCGTCCCCGGCAGTCAGTTCACCCGGCGGTGCGTCCCAGACTTCCTTGGTGTCGGTCGGTTTTTCGCTGGTCAGCCAGACCAGGAAGCTCAAGGTGTGCTTACTGAAAGACAGTTCGCGGGTGGCCAGCGGCAGCCGATCCCAAACGCGGCCTTCGACTGGTTGACCTGTTCGCAAAAATCGGTCCCGTCGCCATCCGCCAGCCCGCACGAGATGCAGTATCGTGGCCTTGGAGAGGGTGTCACGAATCAGCCGAATACAAGTCCGCGTCAAGCAGGGCGGTGCCGGTTGGAACTTGGCGTACACTAAAGTTTGCGCTTGGTCCGCCGGCATGGACCCCAACAAAAACCGCAAGATCCGCAGCAAGTTGTACTCGAACCGCGACACCGCCGGTGGTCCAGCCGGTTCGGGCGCGGGCGACAGGGGATCAGTCAGCGTCGTCATCGTTTCCGCTTCCAGCCTTTCCACAATCCTACTGCGTTGACCGCTGGGAAGCCATTGATTGCCAACTCCGAACCGTGCAGACGAATTTCCAGTGTATTACGTTTTTGCCAACACGGGTCATCGGACTGATAGCGATCGGTCAAAAAATGGATTCGCTGGTTGGTCGATCCAATCCACCGTCGCGTTTTGTCGGGTTGTTCGCGGAGGTAGGGGCCGTCCACGAGTACATCGGTGTGGGCCAGCAATTCTGTGATAGCTGGGTCCAACTTGGCGTGGAGAGCTTCCAAGGTGTAGCCGCTGTAAATCATCACGCTCAAACCGAGTTGGTGTGCCGCCTTGGCAAGTTCAGCACCGACATTCGCATGGGCAAACGGTTCCCCGCCCAGCAGCGATAAGCCTTCGATTCCCAATCCGTGTTGTGCTTGTTCGATCTCCGCAATCATCCACTTCATTGTCCACGTTTCGCCGCCCTGAAACGGCAGAAACTCCGGGTTACAACACCCCGGACAACGTAACGGGCAGCCTTGGAACCAAATTGCAAATCGCTTGCCCGGTCCCTCCGCTTCGGTAAACGAAACCACCTGCGCGATTTGCATCGTCCGTTCGGTTCGTTTCGGCACAAGTTCTAACGACGTTTTCAAGGCCGGGATTCTCGGGGTAACAATGTGTCATTATAGGCCGCTCGCGGCAATCCGCACGACCCCGGTTGAACCTTCACGGCAGTCGCACGAAATGTCACGGTCGATGAATTGGCGGATGACATCAATGTTGGTGAGAAGGTGCTTGGTCACGTTCGAGACACGATATTCGGAAGCGTCCGGTGAAAACGCCAACGGCAACAAAATCTGGTCCGCCGAATGGGGGTCAACCGGACAGCCGGATTCGCGGAACGCCATTGCTTGGTCGGCAACGTCATCAGCAACCCGCTCCGCCGACTTGCCCTTTTCGCCCAACGCGAAAAACGACGTTGGCACTGTCGGTTGTCGAAACACAACGCCAATGACCGAACTCGGGCCGTTCGCCCATTGCTCGGTGGGAATGTGAGTCTCGATCTCAACGCGCTTCAACCGCGCGGTGAGTTGTTGGGCTTGGCGTTTGCCAATCCCGGCCGGTAACCCCGCAATCGCACTGAAGCCATCGGCCGTGGTTAACGTCGGGCTGTCGATGAGTGTCAACCCGTTGACACGCCGGCAGGGCCGAATGATGGCGCGAATCTCACCGCCGCCACGCGGGTAAAAGCCCGGTTGGACCATCGTGAGTTCGACATCAAGGCCCATACCGCGAAGGTACGCGGCCCAGGTCGTTTGCAAGTAGTGAAAGCACGGCGCGTAAGCCACATGCGTGCCGCCGGAAATCGTCACGTCGCTTGCCGTGTCGCCACGCAACGCCAGTGGCAGAAAGACGGTGTGAAGCACAAGTGCCGTCGCGCCGGCGGTGCCGATTTGAAAGTGGTACGGCCCCGACTTCACGTCGCTCGGTTCAAAAACCAGCACGCTGGAGCCGATCGAAGCACCCTTGTAAATGCCACCACAAATCGCCGCTGCTGCCTTCACACAGGCAAAATGCTGCGCCGCCATCCCCGGCTTCGGTCGATTCGCACGGATGTTAAACAGCCGAAACGGTTTCCCTGTCAGCACAGCCAACGCCAAGCTCGACCGCAAAATCTGCCCGCCACCTTCACCCAACGAACCATCGAGTTCGATCATCGAAACACCGCGTCAGGAAAACTAAAACTCTACAGTGTAGAGGCAACCTTGTTATAAAGGTTCACACCGAACAGTTGTAAATTCGGGTACAATTAACTGTCTAAATGGATGACGTGATTATGGTTGGGAGAAGTGGTAAATCAGTATCCCCGAGAGGAGTTGAACCTCTAACCTTTGCCTCCGGAGGGCAACGCTCTATCCAATTGAGCTACGGGGACGCATTGTGGCCAACATATTTGAACTATACCCATCCTGACTGAAATGACAAGAGATTTTGCTCGAACCCCGTCACGGTGTTGGTTGCGTTGGGGTTCTGTTTGGTATGCTCCAGCTTTCCATTTTTCACCAGGATGCGAGTTGACCGATGGCCAAAAAATCGAGCGTACAAACAGGTTCATTATTTCCGGATGAACCCGTCGCAGATCTACCAGCTTCGATTATGCTTCCCGCCGACTTTCCACAATCATGGACAGCGGCGATGGGTCCGGAGTTCGCAAAATCGTACTTTGCCCAATTGCAGAAATTCGTGACCGATGAGCGGGCCACGGAGACGATCTTCCCGCCGGAAGCGGATGTTTACAACGCCTTCAAGTACACATCGTTAGATCAGGTCCGCGTCGTGATTCTCGGCCAAGACCCGTACCCGACGCCAGGGCAGGGGCACGGCTTGTGCTTCTCCGTGCGGCCCGGTGTCACGATCCCGGCATCGTTACGGAACATCTACAAAGAGTTGCAAGACGACCTCGGCATCGTGCCCGTGAAACATGGTTATTTGCTGTCGTGGGCACAACAAGGTGTGCTGTTGCTGAATGCTGTTCTCACGGTTCGTGCCGGTAAACCGGCCTCCCATGCCAATAAGGGGTGGGAGACCTTCACCGATGCCGCGTTGAAAGCCGTGAATGCCTTGCCCCACCGCGTGGTGTTCGTGTTGTGGGGGGCTTACGCGCAGAAAAAAGCGAGCCTGATTGATGGGACCAAACACACGATTTTGAAGTCGGCCCACCCCTCACCGCTGTCCGCCAACACTGGCTTTTTCGGGAGCAAACCGTACTCGAAAGTGAATGACGCACTTTTTGAATCCGGTCAATTGCCAATCACGTGGCAACTGCCAGCGAGTGCGATGGAACCGGCGTAGTTTAACTGCGATCATCGCGCGGAAAACGGATGCGGAACAGCGCTCCGTGCAGGGGTTGGGATTCGATTTCGAGCTTCGCCTCGTGGTGTTCCAATACGACGGCCACGAAGGAAAGACCGAGTCCCATCCCGGCGTTGTAGCCTTCGTACAGGGCGTTATCCCGCTTCGTGGTAAAGTGGGTCGTCAGGCAGTTCTCACGCACTTCGTCCGTCATCCCGATGCCGTTATCGCGGACTTCCAGCACGACCGCATCCAGTTCTTCACGGGACCGCAAGTGGACTTCGCCACGCCACCCGGCGGCTTCGATCAA
>JAYSXU010000780.1:0-8619 GCA_043716965.1 Fimbriiglobus sp. | reverse complement strand
GCAGGCTAATGTGGCGGCACGGCGCAGTTCCACATCAGTTTCGCGCAACATTGTCCGGAGTGTTTTGGCAGTCATCCGCGTGAGACGTTCAGCCAGAGCTTCGCGGGCTTGGGTTTGCCGATCCCCGACCAGCTTCGGAATCGCTTTGACCAGTCCAGACGTGTACTCCGCCCCTTTCGTGTCGCGCGCTTCGCTAAGCTTCACGTCCCAACCTGTGCCTTTTATTAAGTCGGTGGCAATGGCATCGGGCGTGTTCGTGGGGGGAGCTTCGGGCGGCGCGGGGGTGTTGCCGCCATCGTTTTTGGTTTGTGGGGCCAGAAGTGGCGGTATGAAGTTCTTCCCGGCACGCATTTCGGTTTTGCCAGGGTCTTTGACTTGCCCCTTGATCTTCGCCGTCAGATCGGCCACGAAATTGGACTTCGATAGAAACAGAACCGCAAACGCCGTGTTCACATCCTCGCCGTGTGACCCGCCGCCCCAGGAACCGTTCTCCGTTTGGCTCGGTAGTAAATACTCGCAACCCCACGCATACCAATCTTGATCGCCGATGGTCGGGAGTTCGTAGGCCATCGCCACCCGCTCGACGGACCATAGCAAATAGTATTGGTCACCCAGTCCGACGAATTGTCGGAGGGCGTCGTTGCCGACGCCGGGGTTGGCGGCGTTCACACGGCTCGCCCGAATCACCCCGCCGATCGACCGCAACGCCCCGTCGATCGCGGCTTTTCTTAATGCCGGTGTCATTCCTGGCACCAACGGGTTCACGCCACCGAACTTAGGCACACCTTCCTCTTTTCCCTTCTTCGGGTTGAAAAACGGATCGTTCGTGGTGTCCGGTTTGCCGGGTTCGGGTTTCAAATCTTTAACCGAAGGTTTTTCGCGTGCCGAACCAATCGCCAGACCAAGCAACCCCGCACAAGTCATAGATGTGGTTGATTGGTCGTTGCCCGAGTAGCTCCAGCCAAAATCGGCTCGGCTTTGTGTAGTTAGAAAGTGAGCTTCCAGAAGCAGGAACGCGTCGTCGCACGGGACGCCGTGCCGCGAGGCGACCCACAAACCGATCAGCCCAAACTGGGTGTTGGAATTGTCGCCGCCGGGAATTGCCCGCCCGTTGGCGCGGACCATCTGTCGGACTGCGGCGTTGTAGGGTGCCACGCTCGGGTGCAACTTGCCGGGGTTCGCAACGCTCGGCTTGTCTTTGTTCGGTTGAACGGTGGGAAACCCGTTGTCCGGCTTCGGCTTCTCGGTTTTCGGCCCCACACCACCCTGCCCGGTCATCTGTTGGTTGCCGAGTTGCCCCAAGTTATTCATCGCTACCAGATCAACGCATTGGTAGCCGTAGCCGCCGTCCCGTGTCATGCCACCGTACAACCGCGTGCCGAGAAGTTGAATCGCCGGAACGTCGCGGGGGTCACCGAGCCGATCGAGAAATAGGATTGCCAACGCAATGTTGTACGTGGCGGTTTCCGAGGGCGCTCTTTGCCGGATAAACAACGTGATGTTTTGAATCGCCGGATTGTCCGACTTGGTCCCGCCCACCAGCATCGTAATGCCCGCTAACCCGGCGGAACCCACGCCGTGGTTTCCGCCGGTGTAACCACCTTGTTGCTGATTGTGCTGTGATTGAAGGAAGGTTGCACCCTTCGCAATCGCGGCATTGATTTGCTGTTGGTCGGCGCCGAAGGTCGAACTTGTGACGACCGATAGAAGTGTCAGCCCGATGAGGGAACGGAGCGCGATCATGGGTTCGATCCTCGGCAAGCAGATGAGGGTTCCGAGCTACCGCACCAGTACCTCGACCGCAACAAGGTGGTTAATCATGTAGGTGCGGCGGTCAATGTCCCGTTGTTCGGGTTGGGTCTGGCCGTTGGAATCAATGGCTCGTGTGAGCAACTTTACCGGGCCACGGACTTCAGGAACGTTCCACAGGTATTCCCACGTCCGCCAACAGAACGGTTTTTCGACTCCCGTTAGCTTAGCATCGTTCCAGGTCTTTCCGCCATCACTACTTATTTGAACCCGCGCAATTTTCGATTCCCCGGCCCAGGCAGCGCCCGAAAGCAGATACGGTTTGCCGACAGGTACCACTTCATGTTCCGTCGGTCGGGCGATCGAGGACTTCGGTTGAATTGCGGTGATCGGTTTCAACGTGGGAAGACCACCATCACGGCGCTCAAATATGGAGTAGTCGAAGGTTTGCCAAAAGCCGTTGTACGGCTTGTCCGTCACGATAATTCGGCTCAGCCACTTCACCGATGCCATGCCGTACCAACCGCCAATCACAGCCCGCAGTGGCGCGCCGTGCGGCACCGAGAGATCCTCCCCGTTCATTTGGTAAGCGAGGATGACTTCGGGCTTGGTGGCTTTTTCCAGTGGAATACTGCGATCAAAGTGAATCGGCCCCGGCGACGCGGGATCGGAATTGATGGCACCCTTGTCCGCACCGACCAGGATCACTTCCATGCTACCGGCTTTCACCTTGGCCCGTTCGAGAATCGCGGCAAGTGGCACGCCGGTCCACTCCGCATTCCCAACTGCACCGAGGCCCCACTGCAACCCGCGGCCTTGCGGCACGAGAAACACCCGACCGTTCCCGGCACACTCCAGCGTGAGCGGCATCGTGACCGGGGCCATTTTCCGCACGTCGTCGAGGCTCAATTCCAGCTTGTTTTCGACGTGGCCTTCGACGGTCAGTTTGAAATTCTGCGTTTCGACCTTCGGCACCGCGAAATGGCTGCGGACGAAAAACTGTTCACTCGGCGTGATCCACGACTTCAACTCGCTAAACGGGAACTCCAGGTTCTGCGGTTCCTGCATCCGCACGGTCATGCCTGGAAACGTCGGCTTCGCAGGTGCATCCTGCGCGAACCCCCGCCCCGCCACGAACGGCAACGCAGCGAGTGGAGCAGACTTCAGCAAATCCCGACGCGAGAGGCGATTCATGACGATCCTTCAAAGAGTCACCACGAATAACACGAATCGGACGAATCAGAGAAATCAGAAACAGTTCACCACGGAAATCAAGGAAATAAATCCAACACTGTTAGAATTAGAATGGTTCGGCATTCAGTTTCCAACACTCTTTTCTAGTTTTGATTTCTTCCGTGAATTCCGTGGTGTAACGCTTTCTGATTTATTCGTCTGATTCGTGCTATTCGTGGTTAAAAACCCAGGCCCTTGGTAGTCGTCTTCACACGCACCAGTTTGTCGTTGGCGGTGATGTACAACGTCGAGCCGTCGCCGCCGAAGCCGCAGTTCGCGGTGGGAACGCCGGTTGCGATTGTGCCCAAATGTTTGCCGGTGGAATCGAAGACGATCACGCCACCCGGCCCGGTGGCAAAGATGTTCCCCTTAACATCGACCTTCAGGCCGTCCGGCAGCCCCGGCTTCTTTTCCTTGACCCACGCGGTGGTGTCGAAAAACACTTTCCCCTCACCGAGCGTGCCATCCTCTTTCACCGGGAACGCCTTCCAAATCGCTAGCTCCGGGTCGGAATTGGCGACGTACAGCGTCTTGGCGTCGGGAGAAAAGCCAATCCCATTCGGGCGGGTCATTTCTTTGGTCAGGAGCGTCAGTTCACCATTGGGTTTCAGCCGATACACGCCTTGAAAATCGAGTTCTTTGCCTGGGTCTTGCATCTGCTTCGGCAAACCGTAGGGCGGGTCGGTGAAGTACAGATCGCCGTTCGGGTGGAACACCAAATCGTTCGGGCTATTCAGCCGTTTGCCCTGATACTTGTCCGCCAGCGTCGTGAACTTACCGTCCTTTTCGAGCCGCGCAATCCGTCGGTCACCGTGTTGGCAAAGAATCAGCGATCCACTCTTGTCGATCGCCAGTCCATTCGCCCCCGGCTCCTTGCCATCAAACTTCGCACTGCCCGTGTACCCGCTCGGCTTCAGGAAGTCCTTAAGGCCGTCTTTCTCGGACCATTTCCGCACGACGTTATTCGGGATGTCCGAGAACAACAGGTGCCCGCCGTCCTTCACCCACACCGGCCCCTCAGCCCACATGAACCCGCCCGCCAGCACCTCCACCACCGCACCCTTCGGAATTAGCTCATCAAACTTAGCATCCTTCCGCTCGATCGTTCCGAGGGTCATCGGCTGCTTATCTTGGGCACCAATCGGTAAAATTGGTGCGATCAACAGACCCGATACCGCAACCATTAACACGAGAAACCGGCTCAACATGGGAGAACTCCTGTGTATGCGACGACTTGGGAAGAGCGGGAAGTAGCCACAAACATGTTCGCCATGCTACCCGACCCACACCTAAGAACAAGCGGATTTGCAATGGAACTCTTGCGAAATGACGAAATCTTCAAGAAATACCACGTGCCATGACTGGGGGTAACTGATTATCATTCGCTCCATGCCCTTGCGGGTTTCAGTTTCGGACGGGCACCCTCTCGCGTAATTTTGCTTACTTCAATTGGGGATCACACTCGTGGCTACAGCCGATTTGACGAAAACTCCCGTCGCGACGGGGCACCCCATCGGGTTCTGGTTCTTCTTCTGGGGGGAGTTAGCGGAGCGATCTTCGTACTACGGGATGCGAGCCATCCTTGCACTGTACATGACCGAACGTCTGGGGGTCGATAAAGGCGACGCCGGCACATTTATGGCGTTTTTCATTGGAGCGTGCTACTTCTTCCCGCTCATCGGCGGCCTGATCGCCGACAACTTCCTTGGCAAATACTGGACAATCGTCCTGTTCAGTGTTCCCTATGTGATTGCCCAGTGTCTCGTCGGGATCGAGTACAAGTACCTAGTAATCGGCACTCTTGTGTTACTGGCAATGGGATCGGGGGTGATTAAGCCAAACATCTCAACCCTGATGGGGCTGACGTATGACCGTGAGCGCCCCGGACAGACCCAACTTCGGACCAGCGCGTTTAGTTGGTTCTACATGGCCATCAACATCGGTGCTACTGCCTCCCAAGTGGCAATGCCCTGGTTGCGAAACAACTACGGCTACCAGACGGCTTTCATTTTCCCGGCTATCTTGATGAGCATCGCGCTGATTGTGTTCGCGCTCGGCAAGCGGTTCTACGCCAAAGAATCAATCACTCGCAAAGTGATCGGGAATCCGAACGACCCCGCGCCATCCGAAGGTCGGACCATCACCGGGCTACCAATCAAATACGTGGTGATGACAGCGGAACAGAAAGCGGCGGACAGCCGATTGAAATGGCAGACTCTCGGTCGGATTGGCGCACTCTTCCTCACGATCATGTTTTTCTGGGCGATCTTCGACCAATCCGCCAGCACGTGGATTTTCTTCGCCGACACATACATGAACTGTACCCTGTTTGGTGTTGAAGCTCGCGCCGACGCGATTCAGGCATTCAACGGTGCGTTTATCGTTGCCCTCGTCCCACTCAGCGTTCTGCTGTTCAAGGCGTTCCCACTGAAGCCGACGACCAAGATTGGTATCGGGTATGCGTTCACCGGACTCAGCATGGTCATCATGAGCTTTTCTGGCTTTCTTGCAGGGGAAGCCAAGCCCGCGATTAAAGTGACATTCCCCGAAGGTGCGCTCGTTGTACCGGATTGGCAGATGAAATTAGAAGACGTGAAGGCGAGTGCAACTGGTGAAACGGGGACATACGGAAACGGCGTCCGCTTCAGTTCGACCGATTGGGAGTACCTGAAGGACAAAAAGAAACAGACGTTCAAAAACGGTAAAGTGATTCTCAGTGATGGCCGCGAAATCGCTGTGAAAGACGGGCATTTAATCGCTGGTCCCGATTCGCTCAGCCTCAGCACAGCGGGTGTGCTTGAATCACTTCTGAAAACAGGCGATGAACTCGCCAGCGTGAAACAGGAACCGGCTCAAGTGACCGTGGAGACCGTTGATTGGGTGAAACCTTCCGAACGAGTCACTGTTTGGTGGCAAGTGTTGGCTTATCTTATCCTGACGATGGCCGAAATCCTGGTGAGCATCACGGGACTGGAGCTTGCGTTCGTAGCCGCTCCGGCCAGTATGAAGAGTTTCGTCACAGCCTGTTTCTTGAGTGTGGTGTTCCTGGCCAACATCCTGATTGTTGCGCCCATCGCTCAGTTGTATCCGATGATGAAGCCCGGCGTTTACTTTGCGTGCCTTGCGGGGATGATGGTGGTGGTCATCATGATCTATATCCCGATTGCGATACGGTTTAACCAGATGATGGCCGCCCAAAAAGCAACAGAGAGTTAATACCGTGGCACGGTCGCGTCCACTTGGAGCGACCACGCTTCGATGCCGCCGGCCATGCTGACGACATTCGTGAAGCCCGATTGTTGGAGCACGTTCGCAGCGCTCAGGCTGCGGACGCCGTGGTGGCAGTACACGACGATCATCGCACCGGCGGGCGGTTCAATCTCGCTGGTGCGGTGTTGCAGTTCCCCGAGAGGAATCAGTTGACTGCCTGCGATACGGCAGAGAGCGTGTTCTTGAGGTTGGCGGACATCAAGAAAGTGAAGCGGTTCCCCCGCGTCGAGTTTGGCTTTCACGTCTTGGGCCAGGATTTGGCGAACCATCGGTGTCACTCTCCAGCAATGTCGGGAATGCCAATCGCCTTCAGGTAGTCTCGTTCTTTAACACGCATTTGGGCGGCGTGTTTGTCGTCCGTGTCGTCGTAACCGCACAAATGGAGACAGCCATGAACGACGTAAAGTAGTAATTCTAGAGTCACGTCATGCCCCCGGTCTGCGGCATACTCTTGGGCAATTTGATACCCGATCACCACTTCGCCTTCGAGTTTCTTGGCCTTGGGATCGGAGTACGGAAACGTCAGCACGTCGGTCGGTTCGTCGTGGTTCAAAAACTGCTTGTTGAGCCGATGAATGTGGGGACTATCGACGAACGCAATCGTGACCTTGGCATTGGTGATGGCTTCACCCTCCAGCACCGTGCGTGCCGCCGACTTGAGTGCGGCGAAATCGAGTTCGTATTCGTAGGGGTTGGCCAGGGAAACTGTAATCATGTGGGCAAGTATAGTGAAAAGCCCACGAGCGATCTTTAACTCATCATTACAACCAAAATACCCGCACTTCTACCCGTTGCCACGGCTTCAATCCTTGCCACCGAATCCACACCCCTTATAACCTGCTTTACCTCTCTCGGACCCGCTTGACCAAGTGGTCGGCTTGACTCGTTTCGTCGGCCCATTGCCCCCGGAGCGGTCCGCACTGTTCGGGGCGTCATTTTCCTTTCCCACACAGGAGACGGTTCACCACAATGGCTAGCAACCTTCGTCAAGAAGCGATCAAGGCGATCGCTACGACTCACCACGAACTGAGTCAGATTGATTTCCGCACGACGCACATCAAAGACCTCTTCGGCATCAACGTCTTCGGGGAAGACGAACAGAAACAACGACTGCCAAAGCCGGTGTTCAAGTCTCTGCAAAAGACCGTGAAGTTGGGCGTACCGCTCGACCCGACCGTTGCGGACGCCGTCGCCAGCGCCATGAAAGATTGGGCGATCGAACACGGTGCCACGCACTACACACACTTATTTCAACCGCTGACAGGGTTAACCGCCGAGAAGCACGACAGCTTCCTGAACCCGACCGGCACGGGTCGAGCGCTCGCCGAGTTCAGCGGCAAGGAGTTGGTCAAAGGCGAACCAGACGCCAGCTCGTTCCCGAGCGGCGGCATCCGCGCGACGTTTGAAGCACGCGGTTACACCGGCTGGGATCCGACCAGCCCCGCCTACATCCGTGAAGCGGCCAACGGCTCGACGCTCGTGATCCCGACGGTGTTCGTGTCCTGGACGGGCGAAGCGCTCGACAAGAAAACACCTCTGCTGAAGTCGATGGAAGCGCTGTCTGTTCAAGCCCTCCGCATATTAAAGTTGTTCGGCCACCCGGACGTGAAAAAAGTCTTCACCACCGTTGGGCCGGAGCAAGAATACTTCCTGATCGACAAGAACTTCCTGTACGGCCGCCCGGACTTGCTGAACTGCGGTCGGACCCTGTTCGGGGCGAAGCCACCGAAGGGCCAGGAGATGGAAGACCAGTACTTCGGCACCATCCCGGAGCGGGTGCTGGCGTGCATGGCCGATAGCGAAGCCGAAATGTTCAAGCTTGGCATTCCCGTGAAAACCCGGCACAACGAAGTCGCGCCGAGCCAGTACGAAATCGCGCCGATCTTTGAAGACTCCAACCTCGCCACCGACCACAACCAACTCACGATGGACGTGATGCGGCGCACCGCCGAGAAGTACGGCTTGGTCTGCTTGCTGCACGAAAAACCGTTCGCCGGCATCAACGGGTCCGGCAAGCACAACAACTGGTCCATGTCCACGGACACCGGCGAAAACCTACTCAACCCCGGTGACACCCCGCACGACAACATGCAATTCTTGGTCTACTGCGTGGGTGTTATTCGGGCCGTGGCGAAGTACCCGGAACTGCTCCGCGTTAGCGTGGCGAGTGCGGGGAACGATCACCGTCTCGGAGCCAACGAAGCACCGCCGGCGATCATCAGCATCTTCTTGGGCGACCAACTCCAAGACGTGATGGACCAACTCGAAGCGGGTGCGCTCAAGAGCACCAAGCAGGGCGGTCAGATGGAAATCGGCGTGACCATGTTGCCGCAACTGCCGCGTGACGCCGGCGACCGTAACCGCACC
>JAYSXU010000779.1:0-2902 GCA_043716965.1 Fimbriiglobus sp. | reverse complement strand
GATGCGCTGCCTCGTGGTCGATGTCGGCGGCGGAACGAGCGACTTCAGCCTGATCCGCGTCGGCGAAGAAGCGGGCGAATTGACGTTCTTGCGGGACGCGGTCGGGGATCACTTGTTGCTCGGTGGTGACAACATGGACTTGGCACTCGCCAAGGCGGTCGAGGCGAAGTTGCCAGCGGGGAAGCTGGATGCTGCGCAGTTCGGCGCACTGGTTCAAGCCTGCCGTGCCGCTAAGGAAACGATGCTCTCGCCCAACCCACCGGCCGAGTACCCGGTCACGGTCGTCGGTCGTGGCCGCTCCGTTGTGGGTGGCACAATCTCGATCGCCATCACGCCCGCCGACGTGAACGCGGCACTGCTCGACGGCTTCTTTCCGCTCGTGCCGTTCAACGCGGATCCCAACCGCACGGCTCGCGCGGGGCTGCAAGAAATGGGGCTGCCGTATGTTGCCGATCCGGCGGTGACCAAGCACCTAGCCGCGTTCTTACGGCAGCACCTAACCGACGAATCGGACACGATCGACGCGATCCTGTTCAACGGCGGCGTCTTCACGCCGAAGGCGTTGCGGGATCGGCTGATCGACGTGATGCGGCACTGGTTTGAACAACCGGGGTTCGACAAGCCAAGCCATGCGTGGAAACCGCTCATCCTAAACAGCCCGTCGCTCGACCTTGCGGTGGCGTGGGGTGCGGCGTACTTGGCGTGGTTGAAGCAATCGGGCGGGCGGCGGATCGGCGGCGGCATCCCGCGCTCGTACTACCTGGGTATCGACGGCGGAACCACGACGGATCGCAACCAGTCCGTGGTTTGCGTCGTGCCACGGCAGTTGGAAGAGGGGCAGGAGATCGCCATTCCGAAGCCGGAATTTGAACTGGCGATCGGCGAGCCGGTGCTGTTCCCGCTGTTCACGTCCACGGTGCGAGGCGAGGACAAGCCCGGCGAAGTGCTGACGCTTTCCCCGTCGCAGTTGCTGCAACTGCCCCCGTTGCACACGATCTTGCGCGGCGGCAAACGGAGCGGCGTGAAGCGGGTGCCGGTGACGCTGGCGGCGAAGTGTACCGAGATCGGCACGCTGGAACTGCACTGCGTTTCCCGCGAAGGCAACCGCTGGAAGCTGGAGTTCAACGTGCGGGACGTAGTCCGGGAAGCACCCCTGCTACAGGAGAGGGGCCAGGAGGCTGTCACGGAAGACGCCCCGACCATTCTTGACGTGTTCCCTGAAGAAAAACTCCAGGCCGCAGGCGAGGCGATTCGCAACTGCTTCACGACGCCGTCACCCACAGCCGCCGAGTTGCCGAAGACGTTGGAAGCGATTCTGGAATCCGGGCGACAAGAGTGGCCGTCGGGGTTGTGTCGGCGGCTGTGGGACTTCCTCACGGAAGTTTCGGAGCAGCGCACCAGATCGCCGCAACACCTGTCGCGGTGGTACAACCTCGTTGGGTTTTGCCTGCGGCCCGGTTTCGGCGACCCGCTCGATCGGTATCGGGTCGAAGCGCTGTGGAAACTCATCACCACGACCACAGCCGCCCAAGCCAAACAACCGACGGTCTTGGAGGGCGGTGCTGATTACTGGATCATGTGGCGCCGGGTGGCCGGTGGGTTGAACGGGGCCTTGCAGCAAGTGTTATTTGCGAAGTTGAAGCCGGTGCTACTCCCGGCCAGGAACAAACCGGCCCCGAAACCCAACACGAACGAACTCGCGGAGATGTGGCGGGCGGCGGCGGCACTGGAACGGATTGACGCCCGCGTCAAACAGCAACTCGGGGACGAGTTGTTGAAGCAAATTCAACGGACGCCCACTCCGCACTACGCCTTCTGGACACTCACCCGCCTTGGCGCCCGGCAACAGTTTTACGGGCCGCTCAACACGATCGTTCACCCCGAGATCGCCGAAGGGTGGATCGAAGCCTTGCTTCACTACCAACCCACGTCGGACAACGACCGCCTCGGTTGGGGCTTCTGCCTCGCCCAACTCGCCCGCAACACCGGCGCACGCGGCGTCGATGTCAGCGAGGACCACCGCACCGGCGTGGCCAAACTGCTGCGAACACTGGGCGTCCCGGAATCGTGGCCACACATGGTGGAAGAGATCGTCACGTCCGGCGGCGACGAACAGAACCGGCTCTTCGGCGAAGCACTACCCATCGGGCTACGACTTGCGGGGGGTGATTTTGTCGGGTATCGGGTTTTATCCGAGCCACGACCGTGAGGGAGTGGCCCAACTAACCTGCCGCGAAACGGTGTGTTACTACTGACGCGACGATTTGTGAGCCAGAGGTTGGGCCACTCCCTCACGGTCGTGGCTCGGATGGAAATGTCACTTCGTGCTACGGTCACTACCACAGCCGCTATCGGGTGGGAGATCGAACTCCAGTTCTGGGAAGATGTCGGTGGGTAGACCGGCGGCGTGCATGGCGGCGGTGAGTTTCTTGACGGCGGAGAAGCGGTAGTTGGCGACTTGTTGTTCGGAGATGTTCAGGGTTTCCGCGACTTGCCAGTTCGGGGTGCCTTTCACGAAGAGCAGTTCGAGCACTTGAATGCGGACGTAATCGCGTTTGGTCTGGAACTCCCGGATCAACTCCCGCAGCGCGTTTTTGACGGCGACAGCTTCGAGGTCAAGGCGTTCCTTACTGCGGGCAATGCTGGACGCGGCGTGTTGGCGGTTGTCCGGTTCGCGGCCCAGGATTTCGGCGTCGGCTTCGCTGCCGGTTTGATAGGGCCGGCGACCGATCTTACGGAGTTGATCGGTCACTTTGTGCGATGCGATGGTGAACAGCCACGTTTGCAGATCACGCTTGTCATCGAAGTTGCAAATGCCACGCAGGAAGCCGATGAAGACTTCCTGCACCACGTCTTCGACCGTGGCGTGGTCCCGGAGTCGTCGGCGAACATAGGCTTGCAG
>JAYSXU010000778.1:0-8653 GCA_043716965.1 Fimbriiglobus sp. | reverse complement strand
CCTCTTCCAATTCCGAGTGAACAATCACCCGCTGACCCGGCTTGATCGCGCCGAGTTTGTACACGCGACCTCGATAAATCAGCACCGTTGAATCCAACGTCTCGATCGGAATGTTGCTGACGAACGACCCGGTGATGGCATCGCCCTTGCCGGGCGGGTGTGCCAAATCGGAACTGACCAACGGCGTGCCTTTATCGATGTACCCCGACCAGTTCGCCGTGAAGGCTTTCGTGGACCACACTTGAATCGGCACGCGGTCTAGGCCGTCCGAAATTGTCTTACCGTTGGGGTCGGTGTGGTAACTGTAGCCACGACTGACGATGCTTCCGCCGCCGCCGGACCCGCCGGCCATCCAACCCATCAGCGGTATCGGGTCGGGCGTGTTGGTCTGGGTGACAGTCCAGCCGTCACGCGGTTCGATGCCAATGGTGTAGCTGTCAATTCGCGGGCTGAAGATGGTAAACCACGCTTTCCCATAGACCCGTCCCCCCGCCACATCGACATCAATCACATCGACTTTGTTGATCTTCAGGTCGTTACCCTTGATGGCGTATGCCGTGAAATACGCCGCAGCACTCACGCTAATGACGATGAGCGGGAACGTGATCCAGGTCATTTCGAGCCGCTTCCACACGTACTTCAGGAACAAATACTCGACCGGCCCAATGAGGAGTGTGTAGAGAATGATGAACAACGCGACCCAGCCGAACGACACTACCGGCACGCCGTCGAAGGTGTCCACGTGGGTGCGGAGTGTGGAGGCCCATTCGTCTTCGTTGTCGCCACTGCTGGACCACGTGTTCGTGCTGGCAGCCGTTGGGGCGATGGCCGCTTTGGCGGCGCCACATTCGCGGATCAGCCAATCCCAGAAAATCGGGCGGCTGCTGTAATCCAAAAACGGCGATTGATCGAGATCGAACGTCACCATTGAAATGCGACCCGTGCCGAACGGCATTTGCAGCACGACAGGTTGCGATTCGGCACCATCGCCGCGAGTTAAATCCGGTGGTGGCATCAAAATCCGTGGAATTCGTGCCGGGTTAATACCGACATTCGCAACCGGGAACGTTGTGTTCGCATCGTTCTTCGCACGCAGTGGTTCGTTAATCGTTGTGCCGGGGAACTGCCCATAAATTGGCAACTCCAGGATCGCTTTTGTCGGCGGGTCGATCCGAATGGGGGCCGGTAGGATCGCCTGGAACGCTTTCATTTGTGCCAACGACGGGGCATTCGACCCGACGCTGATGATGAGCTTGCCACCCCGTCGGACCCACTCCAGCAGGGCGTCACGGCGAACCCGTTGGGCTTCCTGGACGTTGTCACCAAAGAGTTCGTTCAAGAACGGCAACGGTGTTGAACCCGTTGTCAACACCACGAGGTCGGCGGCTTGATAGCCGAACCATTGGTCCGGCATCTCCATCACGTTCGTGATCGCCGAGGCTTCCACCCGACCACCCCGCAGTGCGGATCGGGCATTCCCCTTTTGCGTGTTATCACTCGGCAAATCAAAGCCTGGCAGCCGAGAACCCAGTGAGACAATGACGTAGTTCGCCACGTCGCGGAATTGCTGAAACCGAATGCGGAACGGTTCGGCGAGTTGCTTGTCACGGCCGTCGTCCGAAAGAATCGTGATCGTCACATCCCCACTACGATCCCCACACCGCACGTAGGGGGTGAAGCTAAGTTCATACGGTTGCAACTTGGTGCCGGGCAGCATCCCGCTGAAGCTTTTCGTCAGCGGCACAGTCATCGAGGTGCGGAGTTCGTCGGCGTCGGCGGAGTCGATGCGAATCTTCGCGCCAGTTTCGACTTCCTTCTTGATTTCCAGGTTCAGGTAAATCGGCGCCCACATGTTGCGTTTGACAACGTTGACAGGCTTTTGCGTGGCCGCATCTTTCTCCGCACCAAACCGTCCGGGTGGCAGCCCGATTCGCGCGTCTTCGATCTTAATCGCGTACCCAGTCTGGGCAGAAGCCGTGGAGGTGGTTCCAAGTGTCAGCAGGGCCGCAACCGTCCAAAAATTTATCAACCGATGCATGACGACCCCATTCGGATAATAACGAAGCCCCAAATAACCACCACGAATCACACGAAACGAACGAATAAAACCAGAACAAATCATGTTTTGTAGCATTAGTCAGACCGTTCTCATCAAAAAAAAACATTCACTTGATTTCATTCGTCTTATTCGTGCGATTCGTGGTTTCAATTAGGGCTTCTCTGCAATTGCACACACGCACGGAGTTTGCCCGCATCCCGGACACCCGCTGCCGTACTTTTTCTGAACGGCTTCTTCCAGATCAACGCCGGCGCAGTTGGCCAATGTCACTAACCAAGCCAAAACATCGGCAAACTCTAGCACCTGTTCGTACGGGGTGCCGCTCCGCAGCGCCGCCGAGAGTTCGCCGACCTCTTCCATGAACCACATGAACGTGCCGTCAACCCCGCGACGAGCATCCTTCTCGCCGTACAGTTCGCGGATTCGTTGCTGCAACTGGTTCAGGGTCATGAAAATCCATCACTCGACCCGATTGGCATATTGACAAGCTTATTCTAGCATGCGCACTGAACGCCGGCCAATTACCGATGTTACGATTGTGAAACCTCGAAAGTTCAAATTCTGACCACCCGAATACCGATAACGCCTCGGCTATCCGTCTGCGGCGAGTCTGATCTCTCATCCAAATGTCGACCCGCCGGTTCCCCTGTGTGGTTTCCGGCCGTCAGGTTGTTTTTATAGTGGCCAGACAGTTCTTACATGCTGGAAGTGGGCGATCTCTAAGCTTTTGAGCCGCAGTGATGAAGTCCATGAGATTCTGGCCAGGCGAATCGAATTTTGGTAATTCGATGGTGAGTTTTATACCATTTCCATGAAAATTCTTAACACTTCTCCTAGATGCCCAGTTTATTTTTTGCGCAAAACGGTTCCATCTCCTCTTGAGCCACCAGAAGCGATCCTGGAGTCTGTATGACCACATTGTGTATTTGTCTGCGGTCACAATGATCATGGCACGCTGCGTTTTCAGGTTTGTTAGCGATTTCATTACCATTTCATGGTTGCCATCAGAATCATCGGTGGAAAACCTGAACGCCGTGATTGCTCCCTTTGCAAACTGTCCATTTCTTATTTCCAACCTCTCCTTGGTTAGAATTGGAAGCGAAGCCCAACCGGACCCATGACCCGGACTGAATTCCAAACGCATACCAATGTTGTGTAGCGGAATACCGAAATTTTGTATGGCAATCGTGTATTCGGAGTACCATCCTCTTTTCTCCGCACAACTGGTTTGTTGACCGCTCGCAACTATCTTAATAACTGAGTAATTGCTCCTTCGGTAGTTAGACAGGGAAACGTAAAAGGAACAAACGGCAGTGAAAAGTGAGCAAACGGCGATTACAACAGCAGGTGTAATTGAGGACCAGTCCACGAATCACCTCCTAATACACGGACAATGTTGCCTGAAATGTAAGTCGTTCGGCATGGCATAATATTTCTGGCGTTCTGGAAGTTCGTGATTATCGGTCCACATTTTAAGGATGGGTCACAGCAATGCGAGGGCCTTGATCTCGCTCAGAAATAGTTCAATAGCCATCTTGTCAGCCCAAACCACGACGGTTAAAGAGTGGCCACACCTTCCACCCAGAATACGTCGGACCGATATCAATACACCGTTTTGCGGCAGGCTGATTGGGCCACTCCGCAACCGTCGTGGCTCGGTTGGGCGTTGGCAAACACTGGTCACTCAATCATCGTCGCGGCCGTAGCGTTTTCGTAGCTTTTCGATCTCGGCGTCTTTCTTCTGGGCCTTCAGTGCGTCCATCAGCACGGTGCGGGCGTCGCGGTTGGTTACGTCGATTTGCAGGGCGTCTTTTGCAATCCGTTCAGCATCGGGAAAGCGTTCGGCTTCGAGGCTAATCTTCGCCAGTTGCACGCGGCCGTCGAGTTCGTCCGGGTCGGTGTTCAGCAACTCGGTCATCACCTCGATCAGCTTTTCCGTGTTGTCCGAGGCCTTGTAAATCCGCACGAGTTGCTCCGACCAATCGCCGTCAATCGGGGCGACTTTGCGGCCGTGTTCCAGCACCTTGGCTGCACTGACGAAATCTTTGGCTTCGGTGTAAATCCGCGCCAGTGCTAGCAGCAAGCGGTGGTCATCGGGGCGTGCGGCTTGCAATTCTTCCAGCACGACGAGTGCCGCGTCATCGTCGCCCGAACGCATCAGCAATCTCGCTTTCACCATCGACGCAAGGGGGTGGTTCTTCTCTTTGGCGAGAACCCCTTCCACGAGTTTGCGGGCATCCGCCGCTTTGTTGCGGCGCAGATAAAGTTCGGCAAGTTGGGCGGCGACTTCGAGGTTGTCGGGTTCGTCTTGGTTCAACTTGACCAGTTCGTCGAAGGAGCGTTGCTTCTCCTCCGTTCGCTTCGCGGCTTTGAGGATGTAAGGCTTGACGATGGCTTCGACGTGCGCCCGGTAACCCGCTTCAAACACGGCTTTTTCAACGCCACATGCCGATTTTAACGCCTCAGCAGTGTCCATACCTTCGCGGTAGGCGGTGAGCAATTTCCCGACCGACGCTTCGCCGTGGGTCTTCGTCAGATACTCCACATAGAGTTGACTTTGGGCGTAGGCAAGCGTCCACTCGTCCGGCGTCTTGGGCCGCACGAAGCCGTACATTACGGTATCGAGATTGAAGAGCGTATTTGCCACGAAGTGGTCGCGTAGTATCACAGTCCAGGTTGGGGATCGCACCAAGTTTTCGTTGCGAACAGCCAGCCCTTCGGTCAGCCAGTGGGGGCACTGGAAGTCGGTCTGCGCCAGGTTGAAAATGTGCGTCAATTCGTGCCGGATGACGCGGCCCCAGTGGAACGGCTTTTTGACGCCTTTTGCCTTCGGCGACGCCATCACAACCACTTTCCCGGTACACGCGCCGATCGTGTGCAAGTCCGGTAACCCCACCGTGCGACCGCTGAACATCTCGTGGGAATTGAACACTTCAATCAGCACACGCCCCGGCGGTTCGTAGCCAAACTGCTTCTTCAACTCGGCGTGGGTCTCTTCCAGATATTCCGCGATGAACTCGGCCAGGATTTTGTCCTTCGTGGCGTCGTAGCGCAACTCGTAGTGCGGCGTGGTGATCGTGGCGTAGCCGTCAAGGTGCTTCAACACTTTCAAACTATTGGCGACGCGAACATTGAACGGGTCGGCGTCGAATGCCTTCGTCAGCAGCACGCGGCCTTCCTTCTCGTTGCCGAGGCGGAGTTGCAGCATCCCAAGTCCCGTTCGTGGCCCCGCCAGCATCGGTCGCAGTTCGGCGGCTTTGCGGTAGTAGCCATCGGCTTGGGTGTAGCGTCGGCGTTCTTCGAGTGTCTCCCCGAGTTCGTAGTAAAACACGCCGGGTTTCTTGTCGTAGTTCTCCGCTTCCTTGACGATTTTGTCGAAGTCTGCCGTCCGCCGTTGAAGGCGGTACACGCCCGATAGTTTGCCAAGGGTGGCGGCATCGCGTGGGTTGGTTTTACGGGCCGCATCGAGTTTCGTTTCTGCCGCTTTCCAATCGCTGGCCACTAGGTCCAGATCCGCTTTCAACCGCAACGCAGCGGCGTGGTTCGGGTTGATTTTGAGCGCTTGATCGGCGTAATGATCGACTTCCTTGAGGTCGAATTTCAGCATCGCGGCTTGGCCCTTCCCGACTAGAGCTGTCACAGCTTTCGGGTTGATTTTTAGGGCTTTATCGAAGGCTTCGACGGCATCGGGGCGGTTGTATTTTTCCAACAACATCGACCCGGCTTGCACTTCGGCTTGCCACAAATCGGGATCTGCTTTCAAGGCATCGTGTATCACTTCATTCAGAATAAAGTTGAACTGCTTCGAGAGATTATGCCAGCGTGCGTTCTCGGCACCCGCTTCCGCGATGACGAGCAGTTCATCCGGGTCGGTGATGTCATTGTCCCCGTTACTGCGGGCGGTGTAATACCGGACGATGCTACGAATCGCCTTGTCTGCGGCATCCAATTCCCCACGATCCTGAAGGATGCGCGCCTGGGTCCACCGTGCTAACAAATGATCGGGATTTTTAGCCAACGCTGCGTCAATATCAATCGTCGCTTCGTCCCATCGGCCTAGTTCGTAGAAGAGGTTGGCCCGCTCCGAGTGAAGGTTCGCGTTACCTAGCTTGGCCTTCAATGCTTCACTGAGAATTGTCAACGCCTTGTCAGTGCCACCAGTCGCACGATACGCTTGGCTGATCCCAATTGCGGCAAGTGGCCGTAATGCTTCGTCTTTTTTGGCACCGGCTTCATAGGCCGCAATAGCTTCGTCATAGTTGCCACGTAGCAGCCGTTGACGGGCTTCAGCGAACGGATTGGTCGGTTGCTTCTTACTCGGTTCGGGCTTATCCGCCGACGACGACTGGGTGAAGAGTAGAACGATACCCAGCACCACCAACAGGGCAAACCGGCTCATCTGGAACCCCCGGTCGAAGACGCGATCAAAAAGCCACTGGCTCTCGCCATCTACATTACCGCGTTTCCATCGGATTCACAATCAACTGAAGTGGTTACCGTATCACGAAACCGATTGGGAACATCTTTGGTCGCGGCACCATCACGCCACGGAGGGTTGTAAACACTCGGCGTAGTTCCACGGAGTTGTATTTCAAAAAATCCAGCATGGCGGGGTTGGGGTGGTTTAGCAAGTAGTGCCGGACCAGCTTGCCCATTTCCACGTCGTAGGCTTTCTTGGATTTGGAATGCACATCGTAGCGGCCACCGTGGCGGCGTAAGTCGCCGTTGAAGTGCGGGCTGATGTGGTACAACTCGTGGAATATCGTAATGAGCTTCTCGTCAAAAGACTGGTCCAAGAATCGCGGCAAGCAGAACGTGACCAAGTACAGAATCTCGACGCCGTCCACGTAGTACCGTTGCACTTGGTAAACTGTGCCACGGTGACGGCGAGTGAGTGTACCGTCACGAAAGCGCATCGGCGTGACGCGGGCTTGCAAGCCGTAAACGCTGCGGTTGCGGGCGGGTGTAAACGTGTAGAGAACGGAACTCGATTGGACGTGCGACAACTCCGGGCAACGTCGAACGACATCCTCGCAAACCGTTTGAATCCGCGCCGTGAAGTTGAACACCCGTGCCGGCGTGCCGACCGCCGTTGCCCGTGGCGTGAAAATCGGTTGCACCGGAAGTGGACGCGATTGCGCTGACCAATGACGTTCGACTACGCCGTGTTGAGCAGGGAGCAATGGACCATAGCGGGTTTGTAATAGTTCCATTCCCGCCTCATCCTTGATGTCGATCTGGATTTGTGAAGAGACGAAATCCTAGGTGGTCAGGCAATGTGGGTCAACCCATCCCGACCGAAGTTTTGAGTTCTTTCGGTCGCTAGCAAAATCGGGCTAATCCTTTGGCACGGCACAGCCGATATATTGGGCAACCTCACACGACACCGCGTTCAACGGACCGGGTGGCCGGCCAGGAGTGCTTAGATGGAACTCGCACGACGTATTTTGGTAAAGCCTCTGGCCATTCTCGGGATGGGCATGGCAGCCAGTCTCTTGACGGGGTGCCAAACCTACCCCGCCGGATTCGGCGGCTTGACGTTACCTTCACCGAACTACTTGCGGCACTACCCGCAATACTTCCCACCGGACCCACCGTTCCCACTGCAACGGGAACTGGATTCGATGCAAGACCCGGAAGGTCTGTTGCGCCGTGCCCCAGGCGGTGGCGGTGCTTCAACGCCGTTGCCAGCACCACCCGGCGTGTTGCCAGCACCGGCTCCGGTTGCACCCGCGATGGCGAAATAAGCAAACTGTTGATCTGAGCGATACAGCTTAAAGCCTCGCCACCTGTGCCGGTTCAATCGGGCTTGCACGGGTGGGGCGGTCGGCTTATAAGCACCTTCCGCGATTGGGAACGCGCCACGATTGCTTGTCATGGATGACCGGCGAGACTGGCGTCCGGCAGAAAGGATTCTGCCCTGCGGGAAGGGGTTTACCGATGGCGCTAGGACGGCGACAACGACCAGCACGGATTCGCTGGTTCGGACTCGGAATTATTCTTGCTACGGCAACTTTGGGGTGTTCCAACACCGATAAGTTGTCCACCAAGAATAAAGACCTCTTCCCGACCCCACGCTTGCCGGCACCGAGTAACCTCGATCCGGCAACCAAAGCGGTCACGACGCCGACGGCCAGCACTAAGGCGCCGCAATGGAACACTCGCGCCCCTGCACCGGATAGTGCGGGTAACCCGGCAGCAACCAGTGGCCAACCCCAACGTGGTCAGCAAACGCCGTTGGGTGTCGCACCAATTCCGAACAACCCTGCGGTGATGATGCCAACTCCCGCACCGGGAAGTTTCGGCCCGTCTAGTGTGAACCAACCGATTCAGTCGCCGACTATTCCTGTGATGTCAGGCGACGGAACCAACACTGGTTTCTTGCCGCCAATCGGGCTGCGGGATCCAGTTCCGACACCACCAACAGACGGCGTTGCTTCGACAGTCACGGTGTCATCGCCCGGCTCAGTGCTTCCGCCCACGCCACCACTGATTTCAACACCGTTGATGCCGAATCCCTCGAAGTGATTTTCACCACGAATCTGACGAATAGGACGAATCAGAAAATAGGATTGCGAAGCAGAACTAACGACT